>CAYOHM010000036.1:0-18469 GCA_964403785.1 uncultured Alistipes sp. | reverse complement strand
GCAATCAGAGCAGTTAAGCTGATCGTTTCCAAGATGGCTGATGCAGTGATCGAGGCAAACCAGGGTGAGGCTGAGGCAGTTGAAGAGGCTGCTGAGGAAGCAGTAGAGGCTTAATTTCCCGTAAACTCTCCGGCATGTTTTCGGACATGCCGGGGCCAGGAATTGATTTTCATAAATCGGAGGAAACGAATATGGCAGCAGTAACAGCCGCAATGGTAAAAGAATTAAGAGAAATGACAGGCGCCGGAATGATGGATTGTAAGAAGGCTCTTTCTGATCCAGAAGTTAACGGTGATATGGAATTAGCAACTGAGTTCCTTCGTAAGAAGGGTCTTGCAGCTTCAGCTAAAAAGGCAAACAGAATTGCAGCTGAGGGTGTTGTAAAGGCTGTTGTTAAGAATGATACAGAGGCTGTTGTAGTAGAGGTTAACTCTGAGACAGACTTTGTTGCCAAGAATGAGAAGTTCAATGATTATGTTCAGGAAGTAGCAGAGCAGCTCCTTAATTCAGATGCAGCAGATGTTGATGCATTTATGAATGAGGCATGGGCTAAGGATACTTCTATGACTGTATCAGAGAAGTTATCTTCAATGGTTGCTACAATCGGTGAAAAGCTCAGCATCCGTCGTTTTGTTAAGGTAAACGCTGACTGCGTTGTATCCTATGTACACGGTGAAGGTAAGATTGGCGTAGTTGTTGCTGCGAACACAACTGTTGTAAACGAGGAAGTTAAGGAAGCCTTAAAGAATGTTGCAATGCAGATAGCTGCACTTAATGCTAAATATATTGATATGTCAGAGGTTCCGGCAGCTGATATCGAGCATGAGAGAGCAATCAACAGAGATATCGTTGCAGCAGACCCTAAGTTTGCAGGAAAGCCTGATAAGGTTATTGATGGTGCTGTTGAAGGAAAGACAACAAAGCATTTCAAGGAAAGCTGTTTACTGGATCAGGAATATGTAAAGTCAGTTGATGATACAGATAAGACAGTAAAGAAATATATCGAGAAGGTTGCAAAGGCTACGGGCTCTAACCTTTCTATTAAGTCATTCGTCCGTCTTGAGCGTGGTGAAGGTATGGAAAAGAAAGAAGAGAACTTTGCTGAGGAAGTTGCAAAGCAGATGGCAGGCAACTAGGATTTATCTTCAAATAGAACATCATTACTTGTAGAAATACAAGTAATGGTGTTTTTTTAATAAATTTTTAATAATTTTATGAATTGACAATATATCTATATTGTACTATCATATTCTTACATCAATAAAATTCTATATTTCACGGATGAGTCATTCGTAATTTCAATTATTAATTGAGAATTATAAAATGTTTTAGGAGGATTGGGTATTTTATCGTTTCTGATTTTACATATTCTGCTAAGCCATGATGATGAACTGGAGGTAAAACTGACTCTTGACTGGATACTTATGTGTGTCTTTTCGGAGATTCTGCTTACAATGCTTTTAATTATGCTGAAGGAGGGCAATGTTGCCGTATTGGTTATATATGCAGTATATCTTAATCTGACGGCTTGGTTTGACTATTTGACAGGATATGTTTATGAAGCTGTCAATATAATACAAATGCTTGTATTTTTAGGCGCGGCTTATTTCTTGGGACGTTTTGACTTATTTATGGTACTTGGTTTTGTAATGCTTTTTGCTTTTTTGCTTTTCTGCGAGAAAATAAACGCATTTGAAGCCGGGGATAGAGAATTTTTATTGATTTCTTATTTATTTTTTTCAATGAAAGCAGCTTTTGAGCAATGTCTTGAAATTGTTCTGCTAATTATGCTGCTTGGCTCCTTAATTTTTGATATTTTCAGAAAAATCACAAACAAAAAGGGGGATAGACTACCTTACACGCCATTTTTAACTGTTTCTGAAATTATAATAATTATTTTTTTGTCAGTATTGACATAAAGAAGGGAGGCTGATGACTATTTTTAATTCAAAATCTAAAGGTGATGCTTTGCTCATAGGAGAACCGGACAATGCCTATGGCTCATATTCTTCACAGGATATCAGAAGACTGATGCAGGAGGTTGTAAGAATGTTGGGGGATTGTCTTGGCAAAGGCATCATAGAACAGGGAGAAAGGGGAGAAGATAAAAAAAGAGCTGTTAAAAAGAATGCGTTAATTGCTTTAAGACAGTTGGGATATGGGGAAAATTCATTAATAAAAGAGCAGGTGCTTAGTGAGCTTAATAAATATCTTTGGGGATATTATGTTCTGGATGAGTTGATAAACAATCAGGAAATATCTGATATAAGGGTTCTGAACTGGAATTATATCAGATACAAGAGATTTGGCAGACGATATACGTGGAATGAAAGTTTTATTGATGTGAATGACTATATTCAGTTTGTAAATCTGCTTGCTGTGCGTAATAAGAAAAGCTTGAGTGATATCAATGCCGTTACGTATTTTACTGATGATTCTAATGAACGCTTTATTCTTCGTTTTAACATATGTACATCATTTGTCAGTTCGGGAAATCTGCCTGTTCTGACTATTCGTAAAATCCCTAAGGAAAAGTACAGCTTTGATGATTTGATGAATAAGGGTATGCTTGACAAAAGAATGGTGGACTATCTTAAAGAAAAAGCAAGGAATTCCATGGGGATTCTTTTTACCGGCAAGGGAGCCTCCGGTAAGACAACTCTGCTTAATACTATGCTTGAGCATATCAGCAGGGATGAAAGCGCACTTGTAATACAGGAAAGCGATGAACTGTTTATTTCCTCGGAAATAAATGAAAAGGGTGAGCTCATTCCGTCAAGGGATATTGCATTTTTACATACGGTTTCTTATTCGGGTGAGGGAAGGATTTTGTATACCCTGCCTGAGCTTACAAGAAACGGGCTCAGAATGGATTTGGATTATTTCATAATCGGTGAAATAAAGGGTGATGAGGCGGAGGGCTTTTCAATGGCTTCATACACCGGTCATAAATGCTGGGCAACGGTTCATGGAATGAATTCCTTTGAGGGAATAAACAAGCTTGCAGACTACATAAAACAGGCAACCGGATATGAATTTGAGGATTGCCTTAAAAAGCTTATTGGAATGGAAGTGATTATTTTTATGAAGGAATTTAAGGTGTGTGAAATTACTGAGGTTCATGGTTATGACGCACAGCAGAAGGACCTTGCCAAAAAGGTTATCTATCAGAACGGCAGGTGGTTGAATTGAACAAAGTGCAGCGAAGGCAGATAGATGAGCAGACAATATCGTTTCTAAACCTTATAGAAAACTTCAGCAAAACCGAGGACGATATTATCAATATCTTTGATAAAGCCAATCAGTATATGAAGGAGCCGCTAAAAGGCATTATAAACCAATTTGTGCTTGACTCACGGCTGAACGGCAATATTGATGAGGCATTTGAAAAACTTATCAAAAAGCTTTGCGGCACAAAGCTTTCAGATGTCATTGAAAGCTTAAAAATATGTTCTGAGCATGATTCTAATTACGAAATGGTGGTTTCGGATTCTAAAAAATCCGTAAATGTTTATTTAAAGTCATTATCGGTAAGAAATGCAATCAGAAACAGTGCAAGAGTTGACATGGCTGCTCTGGTGCTGGCACTGTTTATCATTGTAAAGCTTCTTAATTCCTTTTTATCCGAAAATATATGGATAATAATGACAGGCTCATTTATAGGCATTGGGATTTTGCTATATTTTGCCGCAGTATTTATGATTTCCGCTTATCTGCTGTTTTTTAATTGACTGATATGGAGGAATAGTAAGATTTGAAGGAGAACATAAATAAATATTTAAAAAGTCACGGAATCAGCGCATTGTTAGGCTTTAATGTATCAGCGTATATGTTTTTGGGAGGCTGTCTGTTTTTTGGTATATTTGCGGTTGTCTGCATGAGTGTATTTAATGTCAAAAATATATTTGTGTGTATTTTAGGATTTATTGTCGGGTTATTTTGTCCTGTTATTTTTCTTAATATATCTAATCAGTCAGACAATGAAAAAATGCTGACGGACATCAGAAATATATTTGAAATGCTGAAAATTCAGGCACATGCGGGTGTGTATATTGTTGATGCAATCGAGAACTGCGAGAAAAAAATAAAATCCAAAAGGCTTAAAACGGCAGTTGATAAACTTCTTTCATCAATATATATGTCCCAGGAAATAACACTCACGCTGGACGAATTTAATTCATCCTTTGATAACAAATACATAGACACGCTGGTAATAATCATAAAGCAGGCTATGGAATCGGGATACAGCGTAAATCAGCTTGACAGTGGCTTTGAACAAATGCTGGATGTGGAGAGTGCAATCTGCATAAAAAAAGAAAATTCTACCGAAAGAAACACTCAACTGCTTCAGGTAATGTTTATGGCAGGAATAATTGCTATGGCTGTGTTTTGTTCGATTGTAGAATTTAAGGGAATTTTTGAAATACTATAAAAGGAGAAATATTAATGAAAAAATTAAAAAAACTTGTTCTTTATAAATCAAAAGGAGGTAAGGAGGTTCTTGTGGAGGTGCTGCTAATAGTCATTGCCCTTTCAATGGTTATGCTTTTTAAGACACAGATAATTGGTATGGCAACAAATGTCTTTGACTATTGCGACACGTTTATTTCAAGTAATTTCAGTACGTCAACAGAAGAACCGATAGAGTGATTATATGGCTATAATGTTAAAGAAAGTAAAAGCAAGTCACGGTACGATTGATTTTGTACCGATGCTTCTGGTGATTATCCTTGGTGCATATTTGCTTATAAATTGCGGATTGCAGCTTAAATATCTCGATACGGTCAATAAATTAGAAAATATTTCCCAAAAGTATCTGCTTAGGATAAGCACGACAAAAGGTCTTACAGCGGATGATATGAGGCTGTTTTTTGATGAGATGCAGGACTTGGGGATAACCAGAAGTGATATTAATCTTGCAGGGACTACATTTTATGATGAAAATATAAAGTATGGTGATGCGGTTTATTTTAAAGCTGATGTAAAAATACCATATTATAATTCGTCCATAAACGATAATTTGGAGCGTCACGAAGCATACATAAAAAAGAATGTGAGCATAGATAAATGCGCAGTCGCTTTAGTGTAATTTTTGATGACAACAGGGGCTTTGTACATTATTCATATTTATTACTGATTTTTGGAATTATTATTTTATTGACGGTAATGCTTCTTGAAAATCATATAGCTGTACTTGTCAGGGACAGGCTTGATAACAGCCTTACGGACGCGGTGCTGTCAGGTATTGTTTATGATTATGAAGGTATGTATAAGGAGTTTTGCAGCTTTGATATTTTATCTGACGGTATTCAGGTTAGGTGCAGGATACAGTCGCAGGACACGGCTTCGGGCATAAGCAGCAGGTTACTTGAAAACTACAATTCTTCAACTGATTTAACAGGAGTTTTGTCAAATTTCAGGGTGAGCAGGATAATAGTGTACAATGTGGGAGAAAACCTTGAGATTACAACATACACGGATGGAATATTTTTTGATGAATATGTAGAAAACTATAATAAAGCTGACATTAAAACCCCGAATAATGTTCCTGTCAGGACAACCTGCGTTTATGCGGAAATTACGTTTGATATGAGAGGTTTAACCGGAAACAGGCAAAATCTTGTAATATCAAAATGTGTCGAGATAAGTAATGTTTAGGTGTGTTTGCAAATGTATAAGGTTTGTTGTAAAATGTTATAAAATATTTATTTCGTGAGGCTAGTATGGAAAAGTTAGTTCTGATTGATGGTCACAGTATATTAAATAGAGCTTTTTATGGTATTCCGGATCTTACAAATTCAGAGGGAATACATACAAATGCGGTTTACGGATTTTTGAATATTATGCTTAGGATTTTGGACGAAGAAAAGCCACAGTATCTTACGGTTGCGTTCGATGTCAAAGCGCCTACCTTCAGACATAAGCTGTTTGAACAGTACAAGGGAACAAGAAAGCCAATGCCGGCAGAGCTTCATCAGCAGGTACCCGTTATTAAGGAAGTATTAACTTCAATGGGAGTAAAGATTATAGAATTACCGGGTTATGAAGCTGATGATTTGCTTGGAACAATAGCAAGGAAGGGCGAGATGGACGGGCTTAGTGTATCCGTTGTTTCAGGTGATCGTGATTTACTTCAGCTTGCAACCAACAGGATAAGGATTCGGATTCCGAAAACCAAGAAGGGAACAACAGAAATTGAGAATTATTATGAGGATGATGTTGTTGCCGCTTATGGTGTGACACCAACTGAATTTATTGATATGAAAGCACTTATGGGAGATACGGCGGATAACATTCCGGGTGCTCCGGGCATAGGCGAAAAAACTGCTGCGGCCATCATAGGAACTTATCATTCCATAGAAAATGCGTTTGAACATTTAGATGACATCAAGCCTAACAAAGCCAAAAGCTCTTTGGAAGAAAACCGCGCTCAGGTTGAGCTTAGCAAGGTGTTGGCAACAATTGATACAAATGCGCCGATTGATTATGATATACAGGATGCCAGAATAGATAACCTTTTTACCAGGGAGGCTTATGAGCTTTTTAAAAGGTATGAATTTAAGTCGCTGCTTAAGAAATTTTCTTCCGAAAAAACAGCGGATTACAGGGACATTTTGACAAAGGTAAATATTCTTGAGGACTATGATGATGTAATTGCGTGCTTTGAAAAAGCACAAAAGAAAAAAGATATGTTCGCATTTGAATTTTTAGCTGACGGACTGGTGCTCCTTACCCAAAAGGATGTAATCAGCTATATTCCAATACAAAATTTTGTAACAGGTGATATGCTGGCAGAATCAGTAAAAGAACTCATAAAATCCGGCAAATGTGCTGTGTCAATGGATTTAAAGAAGCAGCTTGCATATCTGGGAAGCGATACAAAGGGGAATTATTTTGATGCTTCAATAGGCGCATATCTGCTTAATCCGTTAAAGGAATCCTACAATTATGATGATATAGCGCGTGATTATTTGCAGATTTCTGTTCCCTCCGAAAGTGAAAGAGTCAAAGCCGGTGGCGCTTCGGAATCAGAAATTGCAATGCAGACAGGAATTTTAAATGTGTATTTCGCCTATGAAGGCGTGCCGGTAATTCAAAATGAATTAAACAAGCAGGGAATGATGAGGCTTTTTGAGCAGATTGAAATGCCGCTTGTTTTTGTACTTTTTGATATGGAAAGCTATGGAATGAAGGTTGACAGGGAAAGTCTTAAGGTATACGGTGACAAGCTGAGCATAAGAATAGCTGAGCTTGAAAAGAGCATTCACAGCCTTGCGGGAGAAACGGATTTTAACATTAATTCACCTAAGCAGCTTGGAGAGGTCTTGTTTGATAAAATGGGTCTTTCCGGCGGAAAGAAAACCAAAACAGGATATTCTACTTCTGCAGATGTACTTGAAAAGTTAAAGGATACCCACCCGATTATTAACGACGTGCTTGAGTACAGACAGCTTACAAAATTAAAATCGACATATGCGGACGGTCTGGCTGAATTTATAGGTGAGGACAACAGGATTCACAGCAGGTTCAATCAGAAGATTACGGCAACGGGAAGAATTAGTTCCACTGACCCTAATCTCCAGAATATCCCTGTTAGAATGGAGCTTGGAAAACAAATCCGAAAGGTATTTGTTCCGGAGGATGATTATATTTTTGTAGATGCTGATTATTCACAGATAGAGCTTAGGATACTTGCGCATTTGTCAGGGGATGTCAATCTTATCGAGGCATATAAACAGGCACAGGATATTCACAGGATAACTGCAAGTCAGGTATTCCATGTTCCGTTTGATGAGGTTACGGACCAGATGCGACGTAATGCCAAGGCTGTTAATTTCGGTATTGTTTATGGGATAAGCTCATTCGGACTTAGCCAGGACCTTAGTATCTCAAGAAAAGAAGCTGCTGAATATATTGAGAGGTATTTTGAAAATTTTCCGGGTATCAAGCAATACCTTGATGGACTTGTCGCCGGTGCAAAGGAAAAAGGATATGTGACAACAATGTTTGGCAGAAAAAGACCGGTTCCTGAAATATCTTCAAGTAATTTTATGCAGCGCTCGTTTGGTGAAAGGATAGCTATGAACTCACCGATACAGGGAACTGCTGCGGATATCATAAAGCTGGCAATGATAAGGGTTCATAACAGACTAAAGGAGGCAGGGCTTAAGTCAAGACTTATACTTCAGGTACATGATGAGCTTTTAATTGAGTGTTACGAACCGGAGATTGATGAGGTAAAGGATATACTGCAAAATGAAATGGCTCATGCGGCAGAGCTTCTCGTACCTCTTGAAACAGACATGCATGAGGGTAAGAATTGGTTTGAGGCAAAATAATGAAGGTAATTGGTATAACCGGTGGTGTTGGATGCGGTAAATCCACCGTACTTGATTTGATAACGGATAATTTTAATGCCTATGTAATTAAGGCTGATGAAGTCGGAAGACATATCCTTGCAAAGGGAGAAGAAGGCTACCAGAAGGTGGTTGCAGAATTTGGCGCAGGTATCCTTGACGCAGATTATGAGATAGACCGCAGAAAGCTGGCACAGCTTGTCTTCAATGACAGGCATAAATTAGAAAGGCTGAACAGCATTGAACATCCCATTATTAAGAAATTGATTATTGACGAGCTGCACGCAGTAAAAGCTGCCGGTGAGTATGAATTTTTATTCGTAGAGGCTGCACTCATATATGAGGAGCATTATGATGAATTTTGTGATGAGGTATGGTTTGTTTATGCAAACGAAAGCGTAAGAAGACAAAGGCTTAAACAATCAAGAAGCTATACTGATGAAAAAATTTCCGATATTATAAGAAATCAGATGTCGGAGAAGGAATTTAGGCAAAAGTGTGACAGGCTGATTGATAACAGCGGGTCACAGGAGCTGACGTTGGCACAGCTAAAAAAAATACTAGTAGAAGTATGAAAATTATGTTATTCTAAATGGTACAGACGAATTTAATTTAGTGGGGTAATGATAATGGCTTCAGTAAATGCTCAAAATGATTTGGTATTTGGTTTGGATATAGGTACAAGAAATGTTGTCGGTATAGTGGGATATCTTGAACATAATCGTTTTAAGATTGTTGCTATGGCATTAAAGGAGCACGAAACCAGAGCAATGCTTGACGGACAGATTCATGATATTTATAAGGTCGGTGAAACTATAAGCACAGTCAAATACCAGCTTGAGAAGCAGATTAAGACTGAGCTTACGGAAGTATGTATTGCAGCAGCCGGACGTGTACTTAAAACTATCAATGTTCACGCAGATTTTGAGTTTGAACAGGAGACAAGAATCAATCAGGAGCATATTTATTCTTTGGATCTTTTGGGCGTTGAAAAGGCACATGAACTTATAAATGACGGTTCAAATGACATAAAGTTTTATTGTGTTGGCAATACACCGACGAAGTATTTTCTTAATGGTTATGGTATAGGAAGTCTTGAGGGACATAAGGGAACCAAGATTGGCGTTGATTTAATAGCCACGTTTCTTCCTGAGGACGTAGTTGACGGGCTTTATGAGGCAGTTAATTATGCAGGGCTTGAGGTGGCTAACCTCACATTGGAGCCGATTGCCGCAATTAATGTGGCAATTCCGGAACAGTACAGACTTCTTAATATTGCACTTGTTGATGTCGGAGCCGGTACATCGGATATATGCATCACCAAATCAGGAAGCGTTTCGGCTTACGGAATGATTCCGTCCGCAGGTGATGAGATTACTGAGGTTATCGCACAGAAATATCTCGTAGATTTTAACACGGCAGAGAAAATTAAGCTGGGTGCCTCCAAGAAAAAGGGCTATGTGAGCTTTAAGGATATTATGGGGCTTCCTCAGAAAGCTGATGTTGCAGAGGTGCATCAGGTAACCGAGGAGGTAGTAGACAGACTTGCCAAGGAAACTGCACAGCGCATATGCGAGCTTAACGGAGGCAAGCCGGTAAGTGCGGTATTTGTAGTAGGCGGAGGCGGCAAAATTCCGTCATATACACAGAAGCTGTCCAAGGAGCTTGGAATAAGCGCAGAGAGAGTCGCACTAAGGGGTGAGGAGGTTCTTACCCAGATAGATTTTAATGTTGAAGGATATGAAAAGGATTCGTTGTTCGTTACTCCTGTCGGCATATGTATGAATTACTATGCCCAAAAGAACAGCTTTGTTTTTGTGCAGGTGAACGGCCAGAGGATTAAATTATATGATAATAACAGGCTTACTGTAATTGATGCACTTCTTCAGGCGGGATATCCTAATGAACTTTTATTCCCGAGAAGGGGTAAGGAGCTTACATTTACGGTAAATGGCAAGACAAGGCTTGCCCGCGGCAGTATCGGAGAAAGCGCACTGATTACAGTTGACGGTAAGGAAACCAGCATGAATGCCCCTATCGGCAAGAATGTTAAGATTGAGGTAAGGGAATCAACGGTCGGCAAACCGGCTGTTATGACAATCGGTCAGCTCGATGAATTTAAGTCGGTTGTGAATTTTTATGTAAATGGCAAGAAAGTATCCTGCCCGAAGTTTGCGTATGTTAACGGACAGCTTCAGTCGGAATACTATGAGATTTGTGATAATGACAATGTTTCCATGGAAAATTACTATACCGTAAAGCAGCTCTTTGAATTTTTGGATATTGATATAACAACAAGTGATGTTTATGTCAATAATGCCCTTGCTGAGGCAGATACCAAGGTGTATGAGAATTTTACCGTTGAGACAAGGGAGTTTAGTGCAAACCCTGATGATTCATATGCTGCTTTGCCGGAAGCTGAGGATACGGATACCTCGACCAATGCTGATAAATCAAATAAAACACGCAAAACAGATAAAGCAGAGGAAAAGCAGGAGGCTGACCCTGCGAAGGAAATAAATGTAATTGTGAACGGAACACCTGTAACTCTCAAAAACAAATCAAAGTATACTGTTGTAGACATATTTTTATTCTATGAGTTTGACCTTAGCACTCCTAAGGGAAAAGAAATCGTTATTAAGTTAAATGGCAGCAGGACGGAGTACGTTTCTGAGTTGAATGATGCAGATGTTGTAGAAATATATTGGGAGAAATAAAATGAGAATGATGAGTATTGCCAGCGGCAGCAGCGGCAATTGTATATACATAGGCTCGGATAATACACATATACTTATAGATGACGGAATAAGCAGAAAAAGAGTGCTGGAGGGACTTAACAGCATAGATTTGGATATTTCGGATATATCTGCCGTGTTTGTTACACATGAACATTCGGACCATATTGACGGGCTGGGTGTTCTTCTTCGCAAAAATTCAATACCGGTATATGCTTCAAAGGGCACGATTGAAGGAATAAAAAACTATAAAAAGACCTGTGATGTTGATTGTACGCTTTTTAATGAGGTATTGGAGGACACCGATACGGCTGTTGGAGATATTATTGTTCATTCAATGCATGTTTATCATGATGCCAACGAGCCGTTTGCCTACAAGGTGACTGACGGCAGCAGGAATATAGGTGTTATTACGGATATCGGGCATTATGATGATTACATTATAGATAATCTGAAGGGTATGAATTCCCTGCTTATTGAATCAAATCATGATATAAGAATGCTTGAGGCAGGACCGTATCCGTACTATCTTAAGAGAAGAATTTTGGGTGACAGGGGTCATTTGTCAAATGAGAGTGCCGGAAGACTGCTGGGTGAGCTTTTGAATGACAATATGGAGCATATTCTTCTTGGGCATTTAAGCCATGAGAATAACTATGCAGAGCTTGCTTATGAAACGGTAAGGCTTGAGGTTAATCTTGGTGATAATTCATATAAATCGGAGGACTTTGATATTCAGGTTGCTAAAAGGGATATGCCTTCCGGTCTGATTTTAGTATAAATTTATTCTATGGAGGATTATTATGAAAAGGACAATTATTACAGTGGTGGGAAAGGACACAGTGGGCATAATCGCAAAGGTATGTACATATTTGGCTGAGAACGGAGTTAATATTCTTGACATTTCACAGACTATCGTACAGGGATATTTTAATATGATGATGATTGTTGATATGAACAGTGCCGGAAAGAAATTTGACGAGATTTCAACCGAATTGACCCATTTGGGAGAAAGCATCGGAGTTATCATTAAGTGCCAGCATGAAGATATTTTTGATATGATGCACAGAATCTAATCGGAGGGGATTTCCATGATTAATTTATTTGAGGTAGTTGAAACTAATAAAATGATTGAACAGGAAAATCTTGATGTACGCACAATTACAATGGGAATAAATCTTCTTGATTGTGCAGATTCCGATTTGAATGTTACGAAGGAAAAGATTTTCAATAAAATAACAACGCTTGCGAAGAATTTGGTTTACACAGGAGAGGAAATATCCAAGGAATTTGGTATTCCGATTGTGAATAAGAGGATTTCAATTACACCTATATCACTTGTTGGTGCGGCATGCTGTAAGAAAAGTGAAGATTATGTTGAAATAGCAAAAACTCTTGACAGTGCAGCCAAAAAGGTTGGCGTAAATTTTCTGGGCGGTTATTCGGCAGTAGTATCAAAGGGTATGACTAACAGTGACAGGCTTCTCATAGAATCAATTCCGCAGGCACTGGCACAGACAGAGCTCATCTGCAGTTCTGTAAATGTCGGTTCAACCAAGACGGGCATTAATATGGATGCGGTAAGGCTCCTCGGTGAGATAGTTAAAGAAACCGCCGAATGTACCAAGGACAGAGATTCACTTGGCTGTGCCAAATTAGTTGTGCTTTGCAATGCACCGGATGACAATCCGTTTATGGCGGGTGCTTTCCATGGAGTATCTGAAAGCGATGCAATAATTAATGTGGGTGTAAGTGGTCCCGGCGTTGTCAAATATGCACTTGAACAGGTTCGCGGTGAGAATTTTGAGGTTCTTTGTGAAACAATAAAGAAAACCGCATTTAAGATTACCAGAGTAGGACAGCTCGTTGCACAGGAGGCTGCAAGGAGGCTTAATGTGCCTTTTGGAATAATTGACCTTTCACTGGCTCCGACGCCTGCAATAGGTGACAGCGTTGCGGATATTCTTCATGAAATAGGACTTGAGTATGCTGGCGCACCGGGAACTACGGCGGCGCTTGCGCTTCTTAATGATCAGGTTAAAAAGGGCGGAGTTATGGCATCCTCATATGTTGGCGGGCTAAGTGGCGCATTTATACCTGTAAGTGAGGATCAGGGAATGATAGATTCGGTACTTGCCGGAGCACTTACCATTGAAAAGCTGGAGGCAATGACCTGCGTTTGCTCTGTCGGACTTGATATGATAGCGATTCCGGGCGATACCAAGGCGTCTACTATTTCGGGCATAATTGCGGACGAGGCGGCAATCGGTATGGTTAATCAGAAGACAACGGCAGTGCGTATTATTCCGGTAATCGGCAAAAAAGTCGGAGATACCGTCGAATTTGGCGGTCTTTTGGGTTATGCACCGATAATGGCAGTTAATTCCTTTGACTGCAGCAAATTTATAAATCGAGGCGGCAGGATACCGGCACCGATTCACAGCTTTAAAAACTAAGAAAAGTGGGTGCGATATGGTCTTTGTAAAGATTGGTGACGGACTCGGCAATCAGATGTATAATTATGCCTGCGGATATGCAGCCGCTAAAAAAAACAATGATACCCTAAGGCTTGATATATCTGAATGTGATAATTCTGATATCAGGGATTATCAGCTTGAACAGGTTTTTAATATAGATTGCCATGATACGGTGTCTTTTTCCAACAAAACGGTATTTCACAAAATATTTAAGAGATTGTGGCGTGATTTACTGCATCATGTAATCTATGAAAATAAAAACTATATTTTTCTCTATGATGAGAGAGTTTACAGACCAAAGAGATTCAGAAATATTTATCTGTACGGCTATTGGCAGAATTTTCAGTTCTTTGATTTTTGCAGTGATGACATCAAACGTCAGTTTACTTGCAAGTACGATATGAAGGATGAGGTCAGGAGTCTTATAAATCAATTTCAAAATGAAAATACCTGTGCGGTTCACATAAGGGGCGGAGATATAATTGGTCCGGCCGGAGAATATTTTCACAGGGCAATTGACAGAATGAATGGCCTAAGACCTGACGCAAAATATATAGTATTTACAAATGATATGAAGAAGGCATTTGAGTGTATGAAGGAGTGGAACCCTGATATGAATGTCAGCTTCATAGGTGATTTGGGGGAGTTTTCTGATACGGACGAGTTTTTTCTTATGAGTGCGTGCCAAAATCAGATTATTTCCAACAGCACCTTCAGCTGGTGGGCGGCTTACCTTAATTCATACAGGGATAAGCAGATTGTTGCCCCTGTAATTGATAATGCTTCAAGCAATATTTATCCTGCGGGATGGAATGTTATTTAATGATTTTTTGGGCGGTGGAATATGGTTAAATCTAAGACAAAAGCATATATACTTAATCAGAAGATTGACAATGATTTTAATGCTGCCGGTAAGGCTATGCAGGATGTCTTTGATGTATTTACCCATAACGGCGTAAAGATTATGCCGGGTGTTCCCAAAAGTGCTCCAAGAATATTTAAAATTCTGGACTTTCCCATTCTTGTTTTTTATATGATATGTATACTCGGTAAGGGTGATTACTGTATTTTTTCTTATCCGGAAAACGTGCATAAAATAAAGCTTCTTAAGAAGCTTGCACCTATACGCGGAGTTAAGGTGGTTTGCTTTATTAATGACATAAACTCAATTCGTGAGGGTAATTTTGAAGCTCCGGATGTAAAGGCCAACATAAAGAGGGATATGGATATCATAAATTGTGCTTCAATCATTATGGCGCCTAATAAAAATTCTAAGAAATTTCTCGAAGAACATGGCGTTTCGGGCAAAATACTTACGGTTGGAACGTGGGATTATATAATGTCCCAAAATCCTTCGGCTTGCGAAGACAAGGCAGGGCGTAAATCCGAAAATGCCCCAATCAATATCGCATTTGCCGGAAATCTTAATAAAGCTCCGTTCATTGAAAAGCTTGATGCTTTGGATTATAAGGACATGGATATTGTTTTTAATGTCTGGGGCAATTATGACGCAGTACTGCCTGAAAATGAACATCTTGTATACAGGGGAAGTGTTTCGCCCAAGGAGCTCCCGTTTCAAACAGCCAAGTGTGATTATGGTCTTGTGTGGGACGGAGTGAGCATTCATACCTGCGAAGGCGGGCTGGGTGAGTACCTAAGATATAATAATTCACATAAATGCGGACTGTATCTGGCATCGGGAATCCCTGTTTTTGTCTGGAAATATTCGGGACTTGCAGATTTTGTGAGCAGAAGTAAATGCGGGTTTTTGATTGAAAGTCTGGATGAAATTCCTGATATAATAAAATCAGTAAACCGGCAGCAATATAACGAAATGTTGGAAAATGTCAGGAAGGTATCTGAAAATATCCGCAATGGGTATTATCTTAAAAGAGTACTTTTGGAAATGTACGATAACTAGTACAGTGTTATTAATGACCGGGTGCGAAACTAAAGCAGATTTATGCGTGCTTTAGCTTTGCATCCGGTTTGTTTATGCTATAACTTGATTATTGGAGTTGTGAAGTCACATTTTACAGGAGAGCCAGGTGTCCTTGAACATAATGCAAGATTGTAAATATCGGATGCATTGGTGTCATCCGTAAGCAGTTCCTTGAAATTTGCCGCCTTGGTGATTATGGGACGGGTGTACAGCTTTTTATTTTGTGCCAGAAAAGCAGCACCGGTATCGTTAAGGGCAAGTACACGGATATATTTGCAAGGATTTTCATTAAAGGCAGCATAGGTCTCATCAGTTATATCAAGCAGCAAATGGCAAAGTGCACGGCTTATTCTTGTATAAGTAAGTTCTTTAGTTTTGACTTTTTCGATAAGCCCGGTAATATTTTTAAATTCAAATATATACCTAAACAGCTTGTTTAACAAATTCTCGGGCAAATCAGCGATATTGTGATTTTCAGGATAATTCTTAAGCCTTAAAAGCTTATATCTTATAATCTCGGAAAAGTCATCAAAGGATACCAGCTTATTTTCTGACTTATATTTTTCAAGAACGGACAAGGATACCGCCGGAAGTGCGTTCTCGTCGGGAATACTGCCCGATAAAAGGACATTTCTTATTGCAAGAGCGCTTGAGAGGGTCGAACCTAATTGCCCGTCATTATATCTGCTGCTTTCACGCAGAACCGTCACAGGGGTTATCTGGCTCTTAGTCCGTATGAGCTCTGACAGATATTCAAGCCCTAAAATATTATTGGAATTATTTATGTCGAATAATGAGGAATCCTCATCCGGAAAACATTCCTTAAAAGCCTTGGCTCTTGCGGCAGGGTATGACAATCCGCAGGCGGTATATTTTCTGATGAGGCTGTCAAGTGTGCCGGAATTGTCAAAAAGAATTCCGGCTGCCTGCAAAAGACTGTCGATATTTCCGGATTCGCTGCCAAAACTCAAGGTATCGACCTTCAACGTATTAAGGATTGCAACGGCACCTTTTGCAAAATACTGTGCACTGCCGGTTGCACTGACCGCAGGCAGCTCAATAACAAGGTCTGCACCTGAATGTATAGCCATATAAGCGCGTGCAAATTTATCTATTACGGCAGGCTCGCCGCGCTGAACGAAATTCCCACTCATAACCACAACCACACAGTCCGCATTTGTTAATTCTCTTGTTTTGCGGATATGGTATATGTGGCCATTGTGAAATGGGTTGTATTCGGCGATGATACCTGCTGACCTTAAATGTGTCGGATTATTATTCATAAATTCCCCTTTTGAAATCATAATGTAGTAATTATATAACGATATGGGTTTTGATTCAAGATTTTCGCATCTGGAGTTTGAACGTTTTTTATTTTAAGGTGCTATGAAGCGTAGCTTCATAAGCAATTTGCACGAGAATTGCGCAAAGTAAGCTAGCTTACTTATCGCAATTTTTGTGCAAAATTATCATATCACTTCGTGATATGTACCTTAAAATAAAAAATGCCCAAACTCCAACTCAACTCCAACTCAATTCCCACATTTTTTATGTATAATAAAAAATGCAAATTTATTGGACAGAATACTTGAAAAATGTCGATTAAAATCATAAAATATATGTATAAATCTGGCAAAGTGTTGTCACAAATACTTAGTACATAAAAGGAGAGTTTAGTATGAATTTTTTAGTTGAAACATCAGCACGTCACGTGCACGTAACTGAGGCAGATCTTGAGACATTATTCGGAAAGGGTTATCAGTTGACAAAGAAGAAGGACCTTTCTCAGCCGGGACAGTTCGCTTGTGAAGAGAGAGTAACGGTTGTTGGACCTAAGAAGGAGCTTGCGGGTGTTTCTATTCTCGGACCATGCCGTAAGGCTACTCAGGTTGAGCTTTCACTTACAGATGCCCGTTCAATCGGAATTACAGCACCGGTTCGTGAATCAGGTGATATTGCCGGAAGTGGTGCATGCAAATTAGTAGGACCATGCGGTGAGGTTGAATTAAAGGAAGGCGTTATTGCTGCAAAGCGTCACATCCATGCTACAACGGCTGATGCTGCAAAGCTTGGCGTTTCTAACGGAGATGTTGTTTCAGTTAAGCTTGACACAGACGGAAGAAGCCTTATATTCGGTGATGTAGTTGTACGTGTAAGCGACAGCTATGCACTTGCTATGCATATTGATACTGATGAATCAAATGCTGCAGGCTGCGGCAGAGAAGTATACGGCGAGATTGTTAAGTAATTTCGCGGTATTATGATACACACAAACATAATCATTTAAGGAGAATTTTCATGAATATTTTAGTATTAAACTGTGGCAGTTCATCACTTAAGTACCAGCTCATCAATATGGATGACGAGAGCGTAATTGCCAAGGGACTTGTTGAGAGAATAGGTATTGATGGTTCAGTGCTCACACACAAGCCTGCCGGCAAGGATAAGTATGTTGTTGAAACACCTATGAAGGATCACAATATTGCAGTTAAGCTTGTACTTGATGCCTTAGTTGACCCTGAGCATGGTGTAATTAAGACAACTGATGAAATCGCCGCAATCGGACACCGTGTACTTCACGCAGGTGAGAAGTATAAAGCATCATGTCTTGTAACAGAGGACGTTAAGAACGTAGTACGTGAGTGTTTTGACCTTGGACCTTTACATAATCCTGCAAATCTTATCGGTATTGAAGCTGCACAGGCTGCTATGCCGGGCAAGCCAAACGTTGCTGTATGGGATACGGCATTTGGCGGAACAATGGAGCCAAAGGCATATCTTTATGCAATCCCTCGTGAATACTATGAAAAGTATCATGTAAGAAGATATGGTTTCCACGGAACAAGCCATATGTACGTTTCAGGTGAAACTATCAAGTTCGCAGGTCTTGATAAGGATAAGGCAAAGGTTATTGTCTGTCACTTGGGAAATGGTGCTTCTATTTCTGCTTCAATCGGA
>CAYOHM010000035.1:0-19055 GCA_964403785.1 uncultured Alistipes sp. | reverse complement strand
TGCTAAATTTCAGGTCTCTTATTGACCTTAAAACATATGTCGACTATAATAAGTATATATTTGTAAGGTACATTGCACTGCCTATGTGTGATAAATGGAGTGACCAAGTATGGAGAATTTCATGGAAGAACAGTTGGATGAGAGAAGCTACGAAAGATGGAACAGTTCTCTTCAGAAGGTAGAGATAGGACTGTATTTGGTGATTGTATTTCTTGAAGTGACGATGTTTTTTTACCTCAGGTCGCATGATTTGATTGATCAGACGATACCGGTATACCTGAGGAGATACTTATTTAAACCGATAATCATTAACACTTTGATAATGGTAGTAGGTGCTGTTATTATCAGGCTGTCACCGAAAACATCGGTAAAGAAGAATACACATCTTATAATGATTACGCTTATGTTTGGCAATGCGGCAATGATACACAGTGTATTTATTGTTACACTGCTTGCCTTTTGCATACCTATCTTTCTTACGGTTGTATTTCAGGATAAGAAAATCCTTAATATAATCACAGCCATGAGCATGGCATTCGTAATTTATGTAGCTGTACGTGATTTTATAACGCAGACCGGTGACGGTGATGATACATATTTTATTCCTTCGGTTGTTATCATAATGATTTTACTTATAACATGCAGCGTGATAGCGTCAACTGCGATAGATGTACTTGTAAGGCAGCATACGGCGCTTGCCATGGCAACGCAGAAGGCTAAAGAGGCACAGAAACAGGCCGATGAGTCGAACAGAAGCAAGAGTGTATTCGTATCCAATATGTCCCATGAAATCAGAACACCTATTAATGCCGTGCTGGGACTTGATGAAATGATTATAAGAGAAAGCTCTGAACCGGTGGTGCGTGATTATGCAATGGACATCAGAAGCTCAGGCAAAGCGCTGCTTGGAATAGTTAATGATGTATTGGATTTTTCTAAAATAGAATCGGGCAGGGTTGAGCTTGTTCCGGTGATATATGATGTAAGCTCGGTTGTAAATGACCTTGTAAATATGATTTCTAACAGGGCGAGTGAAAAAGGTCTTGATTTTGAGGTCGATATTTCGTCCCAGATACCGCATTTGCTGTATGGTGATGAGATACGCATAAAACAGATTATAATGAATCTGCTCACTAATGCCGTAAAATACACGGAACACGGTAAAGTCAGACTGTGTATGAAGTCGGAAAAGTCGGATGATACAGCTGTTAAACTGACTGTGACGGTGAGCGATACGGGAATAGGAATCAAGAAAGAGGACCTTGATAAGCTTTTCGTGCCATTTGAGAGAATTGATGAGAAAAAGAACCGCAATATTGAAGGCACAGGTCTTGGAATGAGTATAACCAAGAGTTTGCTGGCACTTATGGATTCCGAACTTCAGGTTGAGAGCGTTTATAAGTCCGGCTCTGTTTTCTCGTTTACAATCGTACAGCAGGTAAAGGATTGGGAACCGATTGGAGATTACAGGGAAGCGTACCGCAGGGTAAAAGAAAAGGAAGCTCAGTATGAAGTGACCTTTACAGCGCCTGACGCCAGAATTATGGTAGTGGATGATACACCGATCAATCTTAAGGTGATTCAAAATCTCCTCAAGAGAACACATGTCCAGATAGATGTGGCACATTCAGGGAAAGAGTGTTTAAGTCTTGCGTCAGAGAAAAAATATCACTTGCTCCTGATTGACCATATGATGCCGGATATGGACGGAATTGAAACACTCAGGCATTTGAAAAATGATGAGGCTTCAATGAACAAGGATAGTGTGATTGTGGCAATCAGCGCCAATGCGATAGCAGGCAGCAGGGAATTTTATATTGGCGAGGGATTTGATGAATATATCACTAAGCCTATCGACCCGTCAAAGCTTGAGGCTATGCTGGTTAAACTGCTTCCGAAGGAGATAGTGAAATTATCACAATAATAAAGTAAATTATAACCGTATTTGGAGGAAACATAGATGTGGATTGCAGATGGCTGGAAGGATTACGAAGTGATTGATACTTCCTGCGGAGAAAAACTTGAGAGATGGGGAGATTATATTTTGGTTCGTCCGGACCCACAGGTTATTTGGGATACTCCAAAGGAGCATAAGGGCTGGAGAAATATGAACGGACATTATCACAGGAGCAGTAAGGGCGGCGGTGAGTGGGAGTTTTTTAATCTTCCGCAGCAGTGGTCGATTAAGTATAAGGAGCTTACCTTTAACTTAAAACCGTTCAGTTTTAAACATACCGGTCTTTTCCCTGAGCAGGCAGCCAACTGGGAGTGGTTCGGAAGTAAAATCCGAAATGAAATAAAGCAGACCGCAAGACCTATAAAGGTATTGAATTTATTTGCATATACGGGAGGCGCAACACTGGCAGCAGCGGCGGCGGGTGCTTCTGTTACACATGTTGATGCGTCCAAGGGTATGGTAACGTGGGCAAAGGAGAATGCGGCGTCATCGGGGCTTTCCGACGCACCTATCAGGTGGATAGTTGATGATTGTGTTAAGTTTGTTGAGCGTGAAATCAGACGCGGCAATCATTATGATGCTATTATTATGGACCCGCCTTCGTACGGAAGGGGACCTAAGGGAGAGATTTGGAAGATTGAAGATTCTATTCACCCGTTGGTAAAGCTTTGTACTCAGCTTTTGTCAGAGAAACCTTTGTTCTTCCTTATTAATTCGTACACAACGGGACTTGCGCCGGCGGTTCTTACCTATATGTTATCAATTGAGCTTAAGAAATTCGGCGGAGTTGTAAAATCTGACGAGTTAGGCTTGCCTGTATCGGGCAGCGCTCTTGTGCTTCCTTGCGGAGCGTCGGGCAGATGGGAGAAATGCTGATGAAAAAGTTAAAGGCTATTGTGAGAAAACATCAGGAACGGTTAATTGTTGCCATTCAGTTGATTCTCTGCACAATTTTTGCAGGCAGGGTAATAGATAAGGAAATAAAACAAAAATTAGGATTGTCTTCAAAAAATGCCAAAAAGGAAGCTAAAAGAAGTGAGAAGCTTAAAAATCTTGCTATGAGAAATGCAAAGAAGCTGGCAAGGGCAGAATATAAGATAACACTTGCCAAGCTGAGGGCGAAGGCTAAGAAAAACAAGGCAGTTTCTAAACTTATCCTTAAAAAATATAAGGACAGGCTGAAAAAGAAAAATAGTAAAAAGCGTAGATGATTTATGAATATATTGAATGTTGAAAAAGTTACCAAGGGATATGGTAACAGAATTTTGTTTAATGAGGTTACCCTTGGGGTCAATGAGGGAGATAAGATTGGTGTCATTGGAGTTAATGGCACAGGAAAATCGACATTTCTCAAGCTTGTGGCGGGACTTGAAACGCCCGATAGCGGCAAGGTTGTCAAGGGGAATGGAATTACGGTATCCTTTCTTCCGCAAAATCCGGTATTTGAACCGGGGGATACAATTCTTTCCTATGTATGTAAGGGGAAGCATTATCAGGATGAAAGCCGCAATGTGGAAAGTGAAGCCAAAACCATCTTAAACAGACTGGGAATTAAGAATCACCTGCAAAGTCCCGAAGAATTGTCGGGAGGACAGAAAAAGAGGGTCGCACTGGCAAGAACCTTGATTGCTCCGGCAGATGTTCTTGTGCTGGATGAACCGACCAATCATTTAGATAATGATATGGTATTGTGGCTTGAGAATTTTTTGAATAAATTTAAGGGTCAATTGGTTATGGTGACACATGACCGCTACTTTTTGGATAGAGTAACCAATCAAATCGTGGAAATCGACAGAGGAAATCTATACCGGTATGATGCCAATTATACCGGTTTTCTTGAGTTGAAGGCAGAAAGGGAAGAAATGGCACTGGCAACAGAAAAGAAACGCCAGAATATTTTACGGACAGAGCTTGCATGGATAAGCAGGGGATGTCAGGCCCGTTCCACGAAGCAGCAGGCAAGGATTGACCGCTATGAGGATATGAAGGCTGCATCCAGACAGGCAAGAGCCTCTTTTGAAAAAAACAGCGTGGAAATGAGTTCGATTTCTACGCGAATCGGCAAGAAAACCATAGAAATTAACAATATTTCCAAAAGCTATGGTGACAAAGTGCTAATCAGCGATTTCTCCCATATTGTGCTTAGAGATGAGAGAATCGGAATTATCGGTCCGAATGGCTGCGGTAAATCCACACTTGTTAAAATTATTTGCGGGTTGCTTGCACCGGATTCGGGCAGCGTGGAGATTGGCGATACGATTAAGCTTGGATGCTTTATGCAGGAGAATGAAATTCTTGATGAATCCATTAATGTCATAGAATATGTTAAGAATATCGGCGAATATGTAACTACGATGGACGGCAAAATTACGGCGTCCAAGATGTGTGAAAAGTTTTTGTTTACACCGGATATGCAGTATACGCCGATTCAAAAGCTGTCCGGCGGGGAAAAGCGCCGGCTCTACCTTTTGAGCGTATTGATGGAAGCGCCAAATGTGCTGATTCTTGACGAGCCAACTAATGACTTGGATATTGAAACGCTGACAATTCTGGAGGACTATATTGACAAGTTTGCCGGAATGGTGATTACGGTTTCTCATGACAGGTATTTCTTGGACCGAATCGTGGACAGTATCTTTGCCTTTGAAGGAAATGGGATGATTACCAAGTACGAGGGCGGCTTCAGCGATTATCTTATGAAGGCGCAGGCTAAAGGAATTGTAAATCAGGATGGTACACTGATTGGCGAAGGCGAGAAGGCATATGATAATGACGGGATGAGTTCCAAGGAAAAGTGGAAGGCTGATAAGCAGCGTCAGCAGAAATTGAAATTCACATATGCAGAGCAGAGGGAATTTGAGAATATAGATGATGAGATTGCAAAGCTGGAGGAGCGTAAGGCGCGGATTGATGCGGATATTCTTAAATTTGCCACGGATTCCGGAAAGCTTAATGAACTGGTAAAAGAGAAGGCTCTGACAGAAGAAGAATTGGACGAGAAAATGGAACGCTGGGTTTATTTGAATGAGCTGGCAGAAAAAATAGCATCCCAATAGATTGTATCTAAAAAAATACAAAAAAATTAATATTTTCCGTAAAAAACTCTTGCAAATAGTGAATTTATGCATTATATTAGTATTTGCTGTGACATTGATAGCTGTGAAGCGTGAGGTTGCTGCAGAAATGCAGGTTTTCCGTGGAGCGAATGTCAAGAGCCCGAGAGGCTCAATAATCTGGCGACAAGTCACTGTACAGAATACTGCCTGCAGGAGCAGGACGTGTGGTTTTTGAAACTCCGTTTGGAAAGTCTGGAAACACACGGGGATGTGTACAGTCACCGCTTGTCGTACTAGTATAAAAGTACGAAAAGGAGGCGACTTTTTTTATGGCAAGTCAAGTAATGAGAATCACATTGAAGGCTTACGATCACGAATTAGTTGATCAGTCTGCAAAGAAGATTGTCGAAACTGTTAAGAAAACAGGATCTCAGGTGAGTGGTCCGGTACCTCTTCCAACTAAGAAGGAAGTAGTTACTATCTTAAGAGCTGTTCACAAGTACAAGGATTCAAGAGAGCAGTTCGAGCAGAGAACACACAAGAGACTCATCGATATCATTACACCATCTCAGAAGACGGTTGATGCATTATCCAGACTGGAAATGCCGGCTGGCGTGTATATTGATATCAAGATGAAGAACAAGTAATTTTTAACAAGAATTAGTCCTGAAGGGTTTAATATAGAAGCAACAAACACATACGGTGGTGTAGGTTCCACTTATATTGACTGTTCTAGGATGATTGGGCAGGTCCCAATCCGCTGTAGATTAAACAGGAGGAAAGAAAATGAAGAAAGCTATTTTGGCAACAAAAGTCGGAATGACACAGATCTTCAATGAAGATGGAGTTTTAACTCCGGTAACTGTATTACAGGCTGGACCATGTGTAGTAACACAGGTTAAGACAGTAGAAAATGATGGATACAGTGCAGTTCAGGTTGGTTTCGTTGATAAGAAAGAAAAGTTAGTTAACAAGCCAATGAAGGGACACTATGATAAAGCAGGTGTTTCTTACAAGAGATTCCTTAAGGAATTCAGATTTGAAAATGCAGAAGAATACTCAGTAAAGGATGAAATCAAGGCTGATATTTTTGCAGCAGGCGACCACATTGATGCATCTGCAATTTCAAAGGGAAAAGGTTTCCAGGGCGCAATCAAGAGATTAGGACAGTCCAGAGGACCTATGGCACATGGTTCTAAGTTCCATAGACATCAGGGTTCTAACGGTTCTGCTACTACCCCGGGCAGAGTATTTAAGGGAAAAGGAATGCCTGGACAGATGGGCGGCAAGAAGATTACAATCCAGAATCTTGAGGTTGTCCGCGTGGATGCAGAAAACAACTTAATCTTAGTTAAGGGTGCAGTACCTGGTGCTAAGAAATCTTTAGTAACACTTAAGGAAACAGCTAAGACTGATTTTTAGTTCTTATTAAGGAAGGAGGAACTTAACGATGGCAAATTTATCCGTTTATAATATGGAAGGCAAGGAAGTTGGTACAATCGAACTTAGCGATGCTGTATTTGCTGCTGATATTAATGAGCATCTTTTACACATGGCAGTTGTAAGCCAGCTTGCAAATAAGCGTCAGGGAACACAGAAAGCAAAAACGCGTTCTGAAGTTTCTGGTGGCGGAAGAAAACCTTGGAGACAGAAGGGAACAGGTCATGCAAGACAGGGTTCTACAAGAGCTCCACAGTGGAAGGGCGGCGGAGTAGTATTCGCACCGTCTCCGAGAGATTACTCTTTTAAGTTAAATAAGAAGGAAAAACGTGCAGCTCTTCTTTCAGCATTGACATCAAGAGTAGTAGAAAATAAGCTGGTAGTTCTTGATGAACTTAAGCTTGATGAAGTTAAGACAAAGAAGTTCGTAGAGGTTATGAACAACTTGAAGTTAAATAAAGCGCTTGTTGTATTAAATGATGTGGATACAAATGTTGTTTTATCAGCAAGAAATGTTCCAAATGTAAAGACAGCTCAGACTAACGAAATCAATGTATATGATATCTTAAAGTATGACACATTGGTAGTTACTAAGGAAGCTGCAAAGACTATCGAGGAGGTGTATGCATAATGGCAAACATACAGTATTATGATGTAATCCTCAAGCCAGTAGTTACAGAAAAGTCTATGGCAGATATGGCAGATAAGAAGTATACATTCTTAGTTCATCCGGATGCTACAAAGACTATGATTAAGGATGCTGTTGAGAAAATGTTCGAAGGAACAAAGGTAGCA
Organism: uncultured Alistipes sp.; assembly: GCA_964403785.1. GTDB lineage: Bacteria > Bacillota > Clostridia > Lachnospirales > Lachnospiraceae > MGBC120314. The sequence continues at coordinate 11,807 of CAYOHM010000035.1, read as the reverse complement.
AGCGTTAATACGATGAATTCTGATGGCAAGACAAAGAGAAGAGGTATGACCTTTGGTAAGACTGCCAAGACAAAGAAGGCTATTGTTAAATTAACGGCTGACAGCAAGGATATTGAGATTTTTGAAGGTCTCTAAGATTAACAGGGCATAGAAAACAATATTATGCCGGCTGCCTTACGGCAGTTACAATGAAAGGAGCGATATTAAGATGGGTATTAAGACATATAAGCCATATACACCTTCTAGAAGAAATATGACAGGCTCTGATTTCTCAGAAATTACAAAGACAACTCCAGAGAAGTCTTTAGTAGTTGCATTGAAGAAAAATTCTGGTCGTAACAACCAGGGTAAGATCACTGTAAGACATCGCGGTGGCGGAGCTAAGAAAAAATATAGAGTAATCGATTTTAAGAGAAATACAAAGGATGGTATTCCTGCAACGGTTATCGGTGTTGAATACGATCCAAACAGAACAGCTAACATTGCACTTATCTGCTATGCAGATGGTGAGAAGGCATATATCCTTGCACCTGCAGGATTGACAGACGGAATGACAGTTATGAATGGTCCACAGGCAGAAGTCAGAGTTGGTAACTGCTTACCTCTTTCTGAGATTCCGGTAGGTACACAGGTTCATAATGTTGAGTTAGTACCGGGCAGAGGCGGACAGATGGTTCGTTCAGCCGGAGATTCAGCTCAGCTTATGGCTAAGGAGGGCAAGTACGCAACACTTCGTCTTCCGTCAGGTGAAATGAGAATGGTTCCGATCGGATGCCGTGCAACAATCGGTATTATCGGAAATGGTGACCATAACCTTGTTAAGATTGGTAAGGCAGGACGTAAGCGCCATATGGGTATCAGACCTACAGTTCGTGGTTCTGTTATGAACCCTAATGACCATCCACACGGTGGTGGTGAAGGTAAGACTTCTGTTGGTAGACCGGGTCCTGTTACTCCTTGGGGTAAGCCGGCACTTGGACTTAAGACCAGAAAGAAGAATAAGAAGTCTAATAAGCTTATCGTAAGAAGAAGAGACGGAAAATCAATTAAGTAATTATCACAGTTTATAAGGAGGAGAACCAATGGCTCGTTCACTTAAAAAAGGACCATTTATAGATGCAAGCCTGCTCAAGAAGGTAGATGCAATGAACGCTTCAGGAAACAAGCAGGTTATTAAGACTTGGTCAAGACGTTCTACAATCTTCCCACAGATGGTCGGACTTACAATTGCCGTTCATGATGGCAGAAGACATGTGCCTGTATATGTTACAGAAGACATGGTTGGACACAAACTTGGTGAGTTTGTAGCTACAAGAACATTTAGAGGACATGGTAAAGACGAAAAGAAAACAAAGCGTTAATTCGCCAAATCGGAAGGAGGTTTAAACCATGGCTAAAGGACATAGATCCCAAATTAAAAGAGAAAGAAATGCCGTTAAGGATACAAGACCGTCAGCTAAGTTATCTTATGCCAGAGTATCTGTCCAGAAGGCATGCTTTGTATTAGATGCAATCAGAGGCAAGGATTTAGACGAAGCAATCGGTATTGTAACGTATAATCCAAGATATGCTTCTTCTTTAATAAAGAAGTTATTAGAGTCAGCTGCAGCAAATGCAGAGAATAATAATGGTATGGACCGTAGCAAGCTCTTCGTTGAAGAATGTTACGCAAACCAGGCACCAGTAATGAAGAGAATTCATCCGAGAGCACAGGGTAGAGCATACAGAATCTTAAAGAGAAACAGCCATATCACTGTAGTTCTTAACGAGAGATAATTCATCGCGCGGTAGATTAAGAGAATGAAAGGAGATTACAATGGGACAGAAAGTTAATCCACATGGAATGAGAGTCGGTGTAATCAAGGATTGGGATTCAAAGTGGTATGCAGAAGCTGATTTTGCAGATAACCTTGTTGAAGACTATAATATTAGAAAATTCCTGAAGGAAAAGTTATATTCAGCCGGTGTTTCAAAGATTGAAATTGAAAGACCTACTGACAGATTAAAGGTTATTATTCATACAGCTAAGCCTGGTGTTGTTATCGGTAAGGGCGGCGCTGATATTGAAGTATTAAAGAAAGAAATTTCAAAGTTTACAGACAAAAAGCTTGTTTTGGATATTAAGGAAGTTAAGAGACCGGATACGGACGCTCAGCTTGTTGCTGAAAATATCGCTACACAGTTGGAAAACCGTGTATCTTTCAGAAGAGCTATGAAATCTGCTATGTCCAGAACAATGAAGGCTAGAGCAAAGGGAATTAAGGCTGCGGTTTCAGGTCGTTTAGGCGGCGCTGATATGGCACGTTCAGAATTCTACAGTGAAGGAACAATTCCTCTTCAGACTTTAAGAGCTGATATCGATTATGGTTTTGCAGAAGCAAACACAACATATGGTAAGTTAGGTGTTAAGGTTTGGATTTACAAGGGTGAGGTTCTTCCAACAAAATCAGTTAAGGAAGGGAGCGAGCAGTAATGTTATTACCTAAGAGAGTTAAACATCGTAAGCAGTTCCGTGGATCTATGGCAGGTAAAGCTACAAGAGGCAACCTCGTAAATCAGGGTGAGTACGGTCTCGTTTCTTTGGATCCATGCTGGATTAAGTCAAATCAGATAGAAGCAGCCAGAGTTGCCATGACACGTTACATCAAGCGTGGTGGTAAGGTATGGGTTAAAATTTTCCCGGATAAGCCAGTATCATTAAAGCCTATCGGTGTTCGTATGGGTAAAGGTAAAGGTAGCTTGGATTGCTGGGTAGCAGTAGTTAAACCAGGACGTGTAATGTTCGAAATCGCTGGTGTTCCTGAGGAAACAGCAAGAGAAGCATTACGTCTCGCTATGCACAAACTTCCTTGCAAGTGCAAGATTGTTTCACGTGCAGAACAAGAAGGCGGTGATAACAGTGAAAATTAATAAGTATGTAGAAGATTTAAGAACAAAATCAGCTGCAGAATTAAATGAAGAATTAGTAGCTGCTAAGAAGGAACTTTTTAATTTAAGATTCCAGAACGCAACAAATCAGTTGGATAACACAAGCAGAATCAATGAAGTTCGTAAGAACATTGCAAGAATTCAGACAATCATTACAGAAAAGGCTGAATAATTCGTTGATACAGATTGGTTCATTTGCGAGAAAGGAGAATTGTTGTGGAGAGAAATTTAAGAAAAACTCGTACAGGTAGAGTTGTTAGTAATAAGATGGACAAGACAATCGTTGTTGCCGTAGAAGATCACGTAAAGCATCCTTTATATAACAAGATTGTCAAGAGAACATATAAGTTAAAGGCACATGATGAGAACAATGAATGTCTTATCGGTGATGTAGTAAAAGTTATGGAAACAAGACCATTATCTAAGGATAAGAGATGGAGATTTGTTGAATTAATCAGTAGAGCAAAATAATTGAAATATTACTGAAAGGAGTAGTATTATGGTACAACAGGAAACTAGACTTAAGGTTGCTGATAATACAGGTGCCAAGGAACTTCTTTGCATCAGAGTATTAGGCGGATCTACTAGAAGATATGCAAATATCGGCGATATCATCGTTGCTTCTGTTAAGGATGCAACACCAGGCGGCGTTGTTAAGAAGGGTGACGTTGTTAAGGCGGTAGTTGTTCGTACAGTAAAAGGTGCTCGTCGTAAAGACGGTTCTTATATTAAATTTGATGAGAATGCTGCTGTTATTATCAAGGATGACAAGACCCCTAGGGGAACTCGTATCTTTGGACCAGTAGCAAGAGAGTTAAGAGATAAACAGTTTATGAAGATTGTTTCTCTTGCTCCGGAAGTATTATAGGAGGTGCCGACATGTCAGCTGTTAGGATTAAAAAGGGCGATTTGGTTCAGGTAATCGCAGGAAAAGACAAGGGCAAAGAAGGAAAAGTTGTTTCAATCGATGCTAAGAAGCATACAGCAATCGTTGAAGGCATCAATATGGTTACAAAGCATGCTAAGCCTAGCATGGCTAACCAGCAGGGCGGAATCATCCACAAGGAAAGCCCAATCGATATCTCCAACATTATGTATTTATACAAGGGTAAGCCGACAAGAATTGGCTATAAATTTGTAGAAGGTAAAGATGGCCTTAAAAAAGTTCGCGTTGCTAAGTCAACGGGCGAAGTTATCGAGTAATTGAGGAAGGAGGCTTAAAAAAGTGAGCAGTAGACTTAAAGAGTTATATAGAGATGAAATAGTAGACGCAATGGTTAAGAAGTTTGGTTACAAGAATGTTATGGAAGTACCAAAGCTTGACAAGATTGTTATTAATATGGGTATCGGCGAAGCTAAGGAAAATGCTAAGATCCTTGATGTTGCTGTTAAGGAGCTTGAAACAATCGCCGGTCAGAAGGTAGTTACTACAAAGGCTAAAAACTCAGTTGCTAACTTCAAGATTCGTGAGGGTATGCCTATCGGATGTAAGGTAACATTGCGTAACGATAAGATGTATGAATTCCTTGATCGTTTAGTAAACCTTGCATTGCCTCGTGTACGTGACTTTAGAGGTGTAAGCGCAGATTCATTTGACGGAAGAGGTAACTATGCACTTGGTATCAAGGAGCAGATTATCTTCCCTGAAATCGAGTATGATAAGATTGATAAGGTAAGAGGTATGGATGTTATCATCGTTACCACAGCCAAGACTGATGAAGAAGCACGTGAGTTATTAAGATTATTTAATATGCCATTTAAGAAATAATAATAGGAGGGAAATTCCATGGCTAAGACTTCAATGAAAGTAAAGCAGCAGCGTAAACCAAAGTTCTCAACACAGGCATACACACGTTGTAGAATTTGTGGTCGTCCACATGCTTATTTAAAGAAATACGGAATCTGCAGAATTTGCTTCCGTGAATTAGCATACAAGGGACAGATACCGGGTGTTAAGAAGGCATCTTGGTAATTTTTCGTAAATCAATAAGGAGGAAAAGTTAAAATGACAGATCCAATTGCAGATATGCTTACAAGAATTCGTAATGCAAATACATCTAAGCATGATACAGTTGATATTCCTTCATCAAAGATGAAGCTTGCTATCGCTGAGATCCTTTTAAAAGAAGGCTACATCAAGGCATATGAGCTGGTTGATAATGGAAACTTCAAAGATATTCGCATTACATTAAAATATGGTAAAGACAAGAATGAAAAGATCATCAGCGGTATTAAGAGAATCTCTAAGCCGGGTCTTCGTGTATACGCAGGCAAGGATGAGCTTCCAAGAGTTCTTGGCGGATTAGGTATTGCAATTCTTTCTACCAACCAGGGTGTGATTACTGACAAGGAAGCCAGAAAGCTCGGTGTTGGCGGAGAAGTACTTGCATTCGTATGGTAATTACAAATATAAATGATATAATCCCAATTAGGAGGTGCGCGGCATGTCACGTATAGGAAGAATGCCTATCGCTATTCCAGCTGGCGTTACAGTTGATATAGCAGAAAATAACAAAGTGACTGTAAAAGGTCCAAAGGGAACTCTTGAGAGAGTTTTACCAGCGGAAATGGAAATTAAGGTTGAAGGTGCTGAAGTTACAGTATCAAGACCGAATGACTTAAAGAGAATGAAGTCATTACACGGCTTAACAAGAACACTTATTAACAATATGGTTGTAGGTGTTACAAACGGTTATACAAAGGAGCTTGAAATCAACGGTGTTGGTTACAGAGCACAGAAGCAGGGAAAGAAGTTAGTATTATCCCTTGGTTATTCACATCCTGTTGAGATGGATGACCCGGAAGGTCTTGAGTCATCAGTTCAGGATAACAAGATTATCATTAAGGGTATTGATAAAGAGAAGGTTGGCCAGTACGCTGCTGAAATCAGAGCTAAGAGAGGACCTGAACCATACAAGGGCAAGGGTATTAAGTATGCTGATGAAGTTATTAGACGTAAAGTTGGTAAGACTGGTAAGAAATAATTAAAGGAGTGAACAGAGATGGTTAGTAAGAAGTCCAGAGCAGAAGTTCGTGCAAAGAAACACTTGAAATTACGTAATCGTTTCAGCGGAACAGCTGAGAGACCACGTTTGGCAGTTTTTAGAAGCAATAATCATATGTACGCTCAGATTATTGACGACACAGTTGGTAATACTCTTGTAGCAGCTTCAACACTTGAGAAGGATGTTAAGGCTGAGCTTACAAAGACTAATGACGTTGCAGCAGCATCATACTTAGGTACTGTAATTGCAAAGAGAGCATTAGAAAAGGGTATCACTACAGTTGTTTATGATCGTGGCGGTTTCATATATCAGGGCAAAGTAAAAGCATTAGCAGAGGCAGCTCGTGAAGCTGGCCTTGAGTTCTAAGCAGGGAGGAGAAACATAGATGAAACGTACAATAATTGATGCTAGTCAGTTAGAAATCACAGAAAAAGTAGTATCAATCAAGCGTGTAACTAAGGTTGTAAAGGGCGGACGTAATATGCGTTTTTCAGCTTTAGTAGTTGTTGGTGATGGCAATGGTCACGTTGGTGCAGGTATTGGCAAGGCAGCTGAAGTTCCTGAAGCCATCCGCAAGGGAAAAGAAGATGCTATCAAGCATTTAGTTTCTGTACCTGTTGATGAAAATTTAAGTATTCCACATGATTACACAGGTGTATTCGGAAGCGCTAATGTATTATTAAAGAGAGCTCCTGAAGGTACTGGTGTTATCGCCGGTGGTCCTGCTCGTTCAGTTATCGAGCTTGCAGGTATTAAGAATATCCGTACAAAGTCCCTTGGCTCAAACAACAAGCAGAATGTTGTATTTGCAACAATCGCAGGTTTAAGCCAGTTAAAGACTCCAGAGGAAGTTGCACAGCTTCGTGGTAAGTCAGTAGAAGAGCTTTATAACTAATTAGGGAGGGACTTTAAAATGGCAGATAAATTAAAAATTACATTGGTTAAGTCTACAATTGGTGCTATACCTAAGCAGGTTAAGACAGTAGAAGCTCTTGGTATTCACAAAATGCATCAGACTGTTGAGCTTCCTGACAATGCAGCTGTAAGAGGCATGGTTCAGAAAGTCAGACATTTAGTTAAAGTAGAGGAAATCTAATCTAAATAAATCCGGTTTGGCAAGTTACTTGCCATACTGGAGAGTAATTTGAATAAGGAGGATAAAAATGAACTTATCAAATTTAGCACCTGCTGCTGGTTCAGTACAGAGTGATAATTTCAGAAGAGGCCGTGGACACGGTTCAGGAAATGGTAAGACAGCCGGTAAGGGTCATAAGGGTCAGAAAGCTCGTTCCGGAGCACCAAGACCAGGCTTTGAAGGTGGTCAGATGCCATTATACAGAAGAATTCCTAAGAGAGGATTCACAAACAGAAACTACAAGGAAATCATCGGCATCAACGTAAAGGCACTTGAAGTATTTGAAAATGGTACTGAGGTAACTATTGATACTTTGATTGAAACCGGTATTGTTTCTAATCCAAAGGATGGCGTTAAGATTCTTGGTAACGGTGAGTTAACAAAGAAGCTTAACGTAAAGGCAAACGCATTTAGCGCATCAGCAAAAGAAAAAATTGAGGCTGTCGGTGGCACTTGTGAGGTGATTTAATGTTTAAAACGCTCCGTGACGCATTTAAAATTAAGGATTTAAGAAATAGAATTCTCTACACATTCTTAATGATGTTAGTTGTTGTTAGAATAGGAAGCTTGCTTCCTATTCCTGGAGTTGATACAACATATTTCAGTACGTTGTTCAGTTCAAGTGATGCATTTGAATTTATGAACGCGTTTACAGGAGGCTCTTTCCTCTCAATGTCGGTATTTGCACTCAGCATTACTCCGTACATTACGTCTTCTATTATTATGCAGCTTATGACCATTGCAATTCCAAAGCTTGAAGAAATGCAGAAGGAAGGCGAAGAGGGAAGAAAGAAGATTGCAGAATTTACACGTTATCTTACAGTAGCGCTTGCTCTCATTGAGAGTACGGCTATGGCTGTTGGTTTCGGAGGTCAGGGTCTTATTGAGGGCTATGCAAATATGAGCACTTTTGCACGAGTATGGTCCGTTATTGTAATCGTAGTTACATTAACTGCCGGCTCAGCAATGCTTATGTGGATTGGTGAAAGAATTACAGAAAAGGGTGTTGGAAATGGTATTTCAATCGTACTTTTGTTCAACATCATTTCGAGAATTCCGGAAGATATGGCAACACTTTTTCAGAACTTTGTATTTTCAAAGGATGTAGCCAGAGGAGTTCTTGCTGCGGTAATAATTATAGCTGTTGTTGTTGCAGTTGTAGTTCTTGTATGTATTCTTCAGGATGGAGTACGCAAGATTCCTGTGCAATATTCACAGAAAATGGTTGGAAGAAAGTCAGCCGGCGGACAGCAGTCAGTAATTCCGCTTCGTGTGAATACAGCCGGTGTTATTCCGGTCATCTTTGCTTCGTCATTGATGTCCACACCGGTAATCATAGCTCAGTTTTTCTCAGCAAACGGTGCTGAGTGGGCAAGATATTTAAGTTCATCATACTGGTGCAACCCACAGTATCCTAAGTATTCAGTTGGTTTGCTTTTATACATTGTATTAATTGTATTTTTTGCATATTTCTATACATCAATTACATTTAATCCATTGGAAATCGCAAATAATATGAAGAAGAGTGGTGGATTTATTCCGGGTATTCGTCCGGGAAAGCCAACATCGGATTATTTAAACAATATGCTTAATTACATAATCTTTATTGGCGCTGTCGGGTTAATTATAGTAGCAGTTATTCCTATTTTCTTTTCAGGTGTTTTCAAGGCTAGTGTTTCATTTGGCGGAACATCAATAATCATTATTGTTGGTGTAATACTTGAAACAATGCAGCAGATTGAATCCAAAATGGTTGTAAGGAATTATAAGGGATTTTTATAAGATTTAAATAGATAACTTGCCCGGTGTTTGCCGGGCGAGTTTTTCTGGCTTTATTAGAATGTCATACTTTTCGTGAAAGGAAGAGGCAAGAAATGAAGATAATTATGTTAGGCGCACCTGGTGCAGGAAAAGGCACACAGGCTAAAATGATTGCAGATAAATATACAATTCCACATATCTCAACAGGAGATATTTTCAGAGCAAATATCAAGAATGGTACTGAGCTTGGAAAAAAGGCAAAGACATATATGGATCAGGGCTTACTTGTTCCGGATGAATTAGTAGTGGATTTGATTATGTCTCGTTTTAAGGAAGCAGATTGTGCTAACGGATATGTACTTGACGGATTTCCAAGAACCATTCCGCAGGCAGAAGCACTTGATAAGGCACTTAGTGCCATTGGTGAAAAAGTGGACTACGCAATAAATGTGGAAGTTCCGGATGAAAATATTGTCAGACGTATGTCAGGACGCAGGGCTTGTGTAGGATGCGGAGCAACATATCATATTGTATACAATCCGACCAAAACAGAAGGAATTTGCGACCGCTGCGGCAAGGAATTAATCCTTCGTGATGATGATAAGCCGGAAACAGTACAGAAGCGTTTGGGCGTATATCATGAACAGACACAGCCATTGATTGAATATTATGGCAAAAAGGGTGTTCTTAAAGAGGTTGACGGAACGGTGGATATGAAGGATGTATTCGCTGCCATTGTAAATATCCTCGGAGAATAATTATGTCAGTATCAATTAAATCAATGCGTGAAATTGAACTTATGCGCGAGGCGGGGAAAATACTTGCAAATGTGCATGAGGAGCTTGCTCAGATTATCAGACCGGGTATAAGTACCCTGGATATAGATAAGAAGGGCAGGAAATTAATTGAAAGCTATGGCTGCATCCCGTCATTTTTAAATTATCAGGGATATCCGGCATCAATATGTGTGTCCGTTAATGACGAGGTTGTACATGGAATACCTGATAAGAAAAGATTCCTAAAAGACGGAGATATTGTGAGCCTGGATGCAGGTGTAATCTATAAAGGTTATCATTCCGATGCAGCAAGGACCTATGGAGTAGGAGAGATAAGTGCCGATGCAAAGAAGCTAATCGAGGTAACACAGCAGAGCTTCTTTGAGGGAATTAAGTTTGCAAGGGCAGGCTGCAGACTGCACGAAATTTCAGAAGCCATAGGCTCTTATGCCGAGAGCTTCGGTTACGGAGTTGTAAGGGAGCTGTGCGGACATGGTGTTGGCTGCGCTCTTCACGAGGACCCACAGATTCCTAATTTCAAACAGGAAACCAGGGGTATGAGGCTGCAGGCAGGAATGACTCTGGCAATTGAACCAATGATTAATGCAGGCCAGTATAATGTAAAGTGGCTTGATGATGGGTGGACGGTTAAAACATCGGATGGTTCTCTTTCGGCACACTATGAAAATACTGTGCTGGTTACAGACGGGGAGCCTGAGATATTATCTATTATATAAGAAGATACACATTACATATTTATATAGGATAAGATGGAGACAAGCCAGATGGAAATAACAGTAGGAATGTTTGTAAAGTCAAAAGCCGGTCACGATAAAAATCAGATTTATGTGGTAATAAATTGTGATGATGAATATGTTTATCTTTCTGACGGAAGATTAAAAACAACGGAACATCCAAAGAAAAAGAAAATAAAACATATTCAGTTAATTGGTTATGGTAATCCGGAAAATAACAATTTATTAAAAAATGAGGACATAAAGAGAGCCATCAAAAATTATTTGGCTGAAAGGAATAAGGAGGTTTAATATGTCAAAAACAGATGTAATTGAAATTGAAGGAAAAGTTGTTGAAAAGTTACCAAATGCGATGTTTCAGGTAGAGCTTGAAAACGGACATCAGGTATTAGCTCACATAAGCGGTAAGCTTAGAATGAATTACATTCGTATCCTGCCGGGCGATAAGGTAACTATTGAACTTTCTCCATATGATTTGACAAAGGGAAGAATTATCTGGAGAGATAAATAAGATTTAAGACCGAAAAAAATATTCCGGTTTTAGATAAATTTTTTGAAAGTAGTACTTGCCATTTTACTTATCGTTTGTTATAATGCAAGATGTACTTTTTTTGAAAGGAGTAATTGCTGTGAAGGTTAGATCATCTGTAAAACCTATCTGTGAAAAATGCAAAGTTATTAAGAGAAAAGGTGCAATAAGGATTATCTGTGAAAATCCTAAGCATAAGCAGAGACAGGGTTAATTAATAATTAACTTTTACAGAGAAGGGATAGGACTTCTCTTGTTTTTGCGTCAATCTTTAGGAATATGCCTAAAGAAATTGTAATGCGGCTGCAGCAATGAAACACTTGGCGTCGTTGTATGTGTTCATTGCTATAAGATATTATATAGAAGATAAGGAATTTGTACGTACAACATTTCAGACATCCGCAAGGGTGGGCTACGATATGGATTTCTTACATTAAGAAGAATTAACTAATGGAGGTGTAATACGCATGGCTCGTATCGCTGGTGTAGACTTACCGAGAGACAAACGTGTTGAAATCGGTCTTACTTATATTTATGGTATAGGTAGAGTTACTTCAAATCGTCTTCTTGCTGAAGCAGGAGTTAGTCCTGATGTTCGCTGCAAGGATTTGACAGATGATGATGTTATTAAGATTCAGAAGGCTATTGAAAATCAGGATGTTATCGTAGAAGGTGACCTTAGAAGAGAAGTAGCACTTAATATCAAGAGATTACAGGAAATCGGATGCCTTAGAGGAATTCGTCATAGAAAGGGTCTTCCTGTCAGAGGTCAGAAGACTAAGACAAATGCAAGAACTCGTAAGGGTCCTAAGAAGACAGTTGCAAATAAGAAGAAATAATAAATAGATAGTGCCCCGAGAGGGACCCATAAGGGAGGTTAGTTTAGAAAATGGCTCAGAAAGTTACAAAAAAAGTGAC
>CAYOHM010000034.1:0-19162 GCA_964403785.1 uncultured Alistipes sp. | reverse complement strand
AGATGACAATATAGTGAGGAGTGGATGACTTGTTTGAAAGGACGCTTGTTCGTACACGTATGCTCAAGCCGGGCATGAAGATAGACCAGTCGATATGCGACCAGTCTGGAAGAGTTTTAATCACAAGAGGTGCAGCTCTTGATGAAGTTATGATTGAACTATTATTCAAGCTTGGCATAATGAGTGTTTATGTGGGAGAAGGTGCTCCGACACAGGATGAATGTATACCGGACGGTGTTGAGCCGGTGGTATCAGAGCATACACAGGAGCTTATAGATAATAGTATAGTGGAGGACCCTGCTAAGGTTAAGCTTACGCAGGATGTGAAGAATCGCGTTCAGGAGGGAATACAGTACCTTTACAGCAACACTGAATCGGATACCTTTACACAGACAACTGACAGTATTGCGGACGAGCTTATGAGCGCGATTATGTCAAGTAACGCGATTGCAGTGGATATTGATACCTTAAAGGTAAGTGATGAATACACCTTTAAGCACAGTGTAGATGTCGCAACAATGGCAATGGTAATTGCCAAAAAGCATGGACTTTCGGCAAGAGAGGTCCGTGAGATAGGAATTGCGGGACTTTTGCATGATGTCGGCAAATCCAAGATTGCACCGGAGGTGCTTAATAAGCCCGGAAAACTTACGGATGATGAATTTACGACAATGAAGCAACATTCCCTGTTCGGCTATGCGATACTTAAGGATAAGAAGGATATTTCGGAGGCAGTCAAAATCGGCGTACTTCAGCATCATGAGAAGATAAACGGCAAGGGCTATCCTTTTGCTGTTGAATCCTCTAAGATATGCCCGTATGCAAGGATTCTTGCGGTTGCGGATATTTATGACGCGCTTGTGACAGAGCGCCCGTACAAAAAGGCATTTTCAAAGAGGGACGCTGTGGAGATGCTTATGTCAATGACGGATGCATTGGATGTAGGAGCATTAAGGAGTTTCCTCGGAAGTGTAATACTTTATCCGGTCAATTCCAATGTAAAGCTAAGTAATGGTGAAACCGCAAGGGTAGTTGAGAACAATCCGGCCTGTATCCTAAGACCCAAGGTAATCGGTCTTACCACAGGCAGGGTGTATGATTTGGCATGGGATTTGGGCTGTGCCAGCATTATCATCGAATAGCAAAATAGTTGACTTTGCCGTAATTTATGATACAATAAGCCACGGGTTTTGGGCTTTATCATTTTATAAAGGAGTATTTGAATATGAAAGAGAAGTTAGAGAGCATAAAGGAGAAGGCTTTATCTCAGATTAACAGTTCGGATTCACTTGAAAAATTAAATGAAATCCGGGTAGCTTATCTTGGCAAGAAGGGTGAGCTTACCGAAGTTTTAAAGGGAATGAAGGATGTTGCCGCACAGGACAGGCCGGCAGTTGGCCAGCTTGTTAATGAGACAAGGGCAGCGATTGAGGAAAAGCTCGAATCAGCTAAGAATATGCTTGCAAAGAAATTACGTGAAGTACAGATGGAACGTGAAGTGATAGATGTCACCCTTCCGGCAAAGAAGAATGAAATCGGTCACAGACATCCTAACAGTATAGCACTTGAAGAGATAGAAAGAATATTTACGGGAATGGGCTATGAGGTTGTTGAGGGACCTGAGGTAGAGCTTGATTATTATAATTTTGAAGCGCTGAACATACCGGCAAACCATCCTGCAAAGGATGAACAGGATACCTTCTACATTAATAAAGATATCCTCCTTCGTACGCAGACCTCCTCAACACAGATTCATGAGATGGAGAAGGGCAGACTTCCTATAAGAATGATTGCACCGGGACGTGTATATCGTTCCGATGAGGTGGATGCGACACATTCACCGAGCTTTCATCAGGTTGAAGGTCTGGTGGTTGATAAGGACATTACCTTTGCTGACCTTAAGGGTACTTTGGCAGAATTTGCCAAGGAGCTTTTCGGACCGCAGACAAAGGTTAAGTTCAGACCGCATCATTTTCCGTTTACTGAGCCAAGTGCAGAATGTGACGTAACCTGCTTTAAGTGCGGCGGCAAGGGCTGCAGGATGTGTAAGGGCTCTGGCTGGATAGAAATTCTCGGCTGTGGCATGGTGCATCCTAATGTATTAAAGAGATGCAATATTGATACGGATGTATATTCAGGCTTTGCATTCGGCGTAGGTCTTGAAAGAATAGCTCTCCTCAAGTATGAGATTGATGACATGAGGTTATTGTATGAAAATGATGTAAGATTCTTAAAGCAGTTCTAATCAGGAGGTAAATAAAATGAATACAGCGTTATCATGGATAAAAGCATACGTTCCTGATCTGGATTGCAGTGCTCAGGAATATACAGATGCAATGACCCTTACAGGAACAAAGGTAGAGGGCTTTGAAAAATTAGATGCAGATTTGGATAAGATAGTTATAGGTCAGGTTGAAAAGGTTAGCCAGCATCCGGATGCTGATAAGCTTGTCATCTGCCAGGTAAATATAGGAACACAAACAATACAGATTGTCACGGGCGCTCCGAATGTATTTGAAGGCGCAAAGGTTCCTGTTGTATTGGACGGCGGTAAGGTCGCAGGCGGTCATGACGGCACAAAGACGCCGGGAGGAATTAAGATTAAAAAGGGTAAGCTTCGTGGGGTTGAATCCAATGGTATGATGTGCTCTATCGAAGAGCTTGGCTCATCCACGGATTTTTATCCGGATGCAGCAAAGGACGGACTTTACATTTTGCCAGAGGACGCACCGATAGGCGGGGATGCAGTAAGCTACCTCGGACTTGATGATGTGGTGTTTGAATATGAAATTACCTCTAACAGAGTGGACTGTTACAGTGTAATCGGTATTGCAAGGGAAGCTGCTGCAACCTTTGGAAAGACGTTTTCTGCGCCTGTTATCAAGGAAACCGGCAATAATGAAGATGTAAACGATTATGTAAGTGTAGAGGTAAAGGATACGCAGCTTTGCCCGAGATATGCGGCAAGAGTTGTCAAAAATATCAAGATAGGTCCGTCGCCTGTCTGGATGCAGAGAAGACTTGCGGCAAGCGGAATTCGTCCAATCAACAACATTGTGGATATAACCAATTACGTTATGGAGGAATATGGCCAGCCGATGCATGCCTATGACCTTGACACGATTGCAGGCAGGAAGATTGTTGTAAGACGTGCAAATGACGGAGAGGAGTTTGTAACTCTTGACGGTCAGACAAGAAAGCTTGATTCCTCGATACTTATGATATGCGACGGAGATAAATCAGTCGGCATTGCAGGTATAATGGGCGGTGAGAATTCTAAGATAACGGACAATGTGTCAACAATGCTTTTTGAATCGGCTACATTTGACGGCACAAATATCAGACTTTCCTCCAAGAAAATAGGACTTCGTACAGAAGCTTCGGGAAAGTTTGAAAAGGGCTTGGACCCGAATACGGCAAAGCAGGCGATTGACCGTGCCTGCCAGCTCATAGAGGAGCTTGGTGCCGGAGAGGTTGTCGGAGGCATGATTGATATATATCCTGAGAAGAAGGAGGGCAACAGAGTAAAATTCGAGCCCGACAGGATTAACAAGCTTCTCGGTACGGATATAGCTGCTGATACCATGCTCGGTTATTTCAAGAAAATAGATTTAGACTATGATGCAGCTTCGGGTGAAGTTATTGTGCCTTCATGGAGGCAGGATATTCACCTTATGGCGGACCTTGCCGAGGAGGTTGCAAGATTTTACGGATATGATAAGATTCCTACAACACTTCCAAGCGGTGCGGCAGGTGTAGGTAAGGTTTCCTACAAGCTTAAGATACAGTCCATTGCTATGGACGTTGCACAGTACTGCGGTTTCTCGGAGAGTATGACATACTCCTTTGAAAGCCCGAAGGTATTTGATAAGCTTTTGCTGGATGCTGATGATAAACTTAGGAATACAGTTGTAATATCCAACCCTTTGGGCGAGGATTTCTCAATTATGAGGACATTGCCATTAAACGGTATTCTTACATCGCTTTCGACGAATTATAACAGAAGAAATAAGAATGTAAGATTATATGAGCTTGCAAATATTTATCTTCCGAAGGCAGTTCCGGTTACAGAACTCCCTGACGAGAGGATGCAGTTTACACTTGGTATGTACGGAGACGGAGATTTCTTCACGATGAAGGGAGTTGTTGAAGAATTCTTATATAAGATAGGTGCTGATAAAAAGGCTGTTTATGACCCAAATGCAGGTAAGAATTTCCTTCATCCGGGACGTCAGGCAAATATTATCTATGATGGTGAGATTATCGGCTACTTAGGTGAGCTTCATCCGGAGGTGGCGGATAACTACCAGCTTGGTGAGAGAACATATATTGCGGTGCTTGATTTGAAGTCAGTTATGGATAAGGCTTCCTTTGATATCAAGTACAAGGGACTTGCCAAGTTCCCTTCAGTTACAAGGGATATAAGTATGGTAATGCCAAAATCAGTTCTTGTCGGCACTGTGGAGGATGTAATTGAAAAGCGCGGCGGCAAGCTCCTTGAGGATTACAAATTATTTGATATTTACGAAGGCTCGCAGATTAAGGAAGGATATAAGTCAGTTGCATATTCAATTACCTTCCGTTCAAAGGAGAAGACCCTTGAGGATAAGGATGTAAATGAAATTATGGAAAAAATATTAAAGAATCTTTCAGAGCTTGGCATTGAACTTAGAGGTTAAACAGATAATAATTTGATAACAGCGATTATGGAGTAATTATGAAACGGATTGTCGGATATTTATTGAGTATGATTTTATTTGTAAATTTAATATTCTTTGGTATCCCTCAGTCCGTTTTTGGCGCTGTGGATGCCGGTTATTATGTGAGAATCGCACTTAGCAGTACATACGCTGATAAAAGCTCAATTACTATTAAGAATAACAGCGTTCAAATGGGTTATTTTGTTGACGGGGGCTTTAATGCAAATGTCACGCTGACAAGTGATGACGGCTTCACATTTACCGCGGATAATAATACCTATTATTGTCTGAAGCAGGAATATTCATCCTATGACAGTGCCTTAAAGGCAATTAATACGCTAAATGCAGATTTGCCTCTTATTCCTGCTGTTGTAGGAAACGGAAAGTACAAAATATATGTAAACAGTGATTATGCGCCGGCTTTGGAGGCAATCGCATCCTGTGAGCAGGCAGAAGGTGACGCAGGCTACCGCATTATGGTGAGCTGGCAGCAAAATCAGTTGCTTATTGATGTGCAGGAGGAAATGCTCTATCCACAGTTCTGCGCTGCGCAGCCAAATGACGCCGGAGTTTATGTTGTAGATTTGGGCGAGAGGGCTTACCGCGGCAGGATTGAGATAGGCAGATATTCAAAAAGCAGCACACTTACTGCCGTAAATGTGGTTGGCATCGAGGACTATTTATATGGCGTAGTACCCTGTGAGATGGTGACGAGCTGGGAAATGGAGGCATTAAAGGCTCAGGCGGTGTGTGCAAGAAGCTATGCCTATGCAATTGATAAACGAAATGAGACCTTTAACGCCGAGAACGGATATGCCCTGTATGATACGACAAAAAGTCAGGTATATAAGGGTTATAACTACGAAAATGAAAGAACCAATACCGCGGTTGATGAAACTAAGGGACTTATGATTTATTTTCGTGATAATGTTGTAAAGGCTTATTTTTATTCAACCAGCGGAGGACATACGGCAAATTGTGAGGATGTCTGGGATGTACCTCTTACATATTTTAGGGGTGTCAGCGATAACACGGAGCTGTATCAGGAAAAGGAGCCCTGGCTTATAGCAATGACAAAGTCCGAGATAGCATCAAAAGTTGAGGTTGGCAGTCTTATCAGCATAACACCGCAGATTAGGACAACGTCAGGGCGTATTTACCAGCTTAAGCTTACCGGAACAAGCGGCAGCACCCTGCTTAAGAAGGAGCAGATAAGCTCAACCCTTTCACTTCCAAGCACCAAGGTTAAGATAGTAAAATACGGTGATGTACCTGACAAGGTTTATGTAAAGAGTGCGTCGGAAAGCACCACAAAGCAGATAAGCTCGTCATATGTTATAAGCGGCAGCGGAGATGTTTCACAGATAAGCACTGATTTGGAGCAGTATATTGTTATCAGTGAGGATAATCTGACGAATTTCCCTAAAGAAGCGCCTTCTGATTCTGAGACGATATATTTTGCAGGAATGGGCTATGGGCACGGAGTTGGAATGAGCCAGTCAGGAGCGCAGAGTCTGGCACTTCTGGGATATAATTATATAGAAATAATAAATCATTACTATAATAAAGTTGATGTAAGATAAATGGTGGAATATGAACAAAAAAGATTTTTATTTTGAGCTTCCTAAGGAGCTTATAGCTCAGGACCCTCTTGAGGACAGGTCAAGTTCAAGGCTTCTTGTGCTCAATAAGAACACAGGAAAAACACAGCACAGTGTATTTAAAAATATTATAGATTATTTAAGACCGGGCGACTGTCTTGTAATTAATGACACAAAGGTAATTCCGGCACGTCTGTTGGGAGTTAAGGAGGGCACCGGTGCTGTTATAGAGGTGCTGCTTCTTAAGAGAAGGCAGGGAGATATCTGGGAAACGCTTGTAAAACCGGGCAAAAAGGCGCGTGTCGGAGCCAGAATAGTATTTGGTGACGGAAAATTAGTCGGTGAAGTTACGGATATAGTCGAAGAGGGCAACAGGCTCATACATTTTGAGTATGAGGGCATTTTTGAGGAGATTCTTGATGAGCTCGGTCAGATGCCTCTTCCGCCTTACATTACGCATAAATTGCAGGATAAGAACAGGTATCAGACTGTTTATGCAAAGCATCAGGGTTCAGCGGCAGCACCTACTGCGGGACTTCATTTTACCAAAGAGCTGCTTAATGCTATTGAGGAGAAGGGCATTTCAATTGCAAGGGTTACCCTTCATGTCGGTCTGGGTACCTTCAGACCGGTAAAGGAAGAAAATATTTTGGAACATCATATGCATTCGGAATATTTCTGCATAGAGAAGGAAGCGGCAGATAAGATAAATAATGCCAAAAAAAATGGCGGCAGAGTGATATGTGTCGGAACAACAAGCTGCAGAACGATTGAATCGGCGGCGCTGCCTGACGGAACAGTACCGGCGGCAAGCGGCTGGACGGAGATATTTATTTATCCGGGATATAAATTTAAAACTCTTGACTGCCTTATAACAAACTTCCATTTACCTGAATCAACACTTATAATGCTGGTTTCTGCACTTGCAGGAAGGGAAAATGTGCTTGCGGCATACAAAGAAGCAGTGGAGAAGAAATACCGTTTCTTCAGCTTCGGTGATGCTATGTTTATAACGGATGATATATAAGAAAAGTCCCCCGCTTTTACGCGGAGGACTTTTTCTTATTTAAACATTGCTGCCTTTTTTGGAAACAATAATATTCTTTTGTGCAGTAGCAAGCATAAGCTTGATACGATTGAGCTGGTTGACCTCACTTGCACCCGGGTCATAATCAACGGCAATGATATTTGCCTCAGGATGCTTTAAACGCAGCTCCTTGATTACACCCTTGCCTACGATATGGTTTGGAAGGCAGGCAAACGGCTGGCAGCATACAATGTTAGGAGCGCCCTGATGGATAAGCTCCACCATTTCTCCTGTAAGAAGCCATCCCTCTCCGGTCTGGTTGCCCATTGACACAATATCCTGTGCAGCCTTGGCGGTTTCCTTAATATGTGCCGGAGCAAAGAAACGCTTACTCTTATTAAATGCGTCCGTTGAAGGTTTTCTGTAATACTCCATAAATGCGATTGCCGCATTGTTGCCAAATTTAGATTTCTTGCTAAAGCCCAGGTAATCAGTCTTGAAATTCGCATTATAGCAGCAATATTCAAGGAAACCGATAAGCTCGGGAACAACCGGTTCCGCACCCTCCGCTTCAAGCAGGTCAACAAGGTAGTTATTGGCAGCAGGCATATATTTAACAAGAATCTCACCTACAACACCAACTCTCGGCTTTTTAATATCAAGCAGAGGAATTTTATCAAAATCTGCGATAATGCCGCGGCAGATTTTGCTAAACTCACCAAAGCCGGCAGTCTTTTTGCTAAGGTGTGCAATACATTTTTCCCTCCATTTTGCATGAAGCTCGTTGACAGAACCCTGTACGGCTTCATATGGTCTTGTTCTGTAAACAACATTCATAAATATGTCGCCGTAAACAATACCCATAAGAGCTTTATTAATTATATCAAAATTAAGCGTAAAGCCTGAATTCTGCTCAAGTCCGCCTGCATTCAGTGATATAACCGGAACATCTGGGAAACCTGCCTTTGCAAGAGCCCTTCTGATAAAACCAATGTAGTTGGTTGCACGGCATCCGCCGCCGGTCTGGGTCATAATAATAGCAGTTTTGGTCATATCATACTGACCCGACAGCACGGCATCCATAATCTGTCCTATGACTATGAGTGACGGATAGCAGGCATCATTATTAACGTATTTAAGACCTACGTCAATGGCGTGTCTGTTGTCATTAGGTAAAACTACTATATTATAGCCGCATTTTTGAAGCACGGGCTGCAATATATCAAAATGTATAGGTGACATCTGAGGAGCGATTATGGTGTAGCTTTCACGCATCTGCTCGGTAAACTCAACTCTGTGCAGAGAGTAATCATGCAATTCACGCTTGAAATTGTTATTTTCACGCACTCTGAGGGCTGATATGAGCGAACGTATACGGATTCTCGCAGCACCTAAGTTATTAACCTCGTCAATCTTTAATACGGTGTAGATTTTGCCGGCACTGGTGAGAATATCATTTACGGCATCCGTTGTCACGGCGTCCAGACCGCAGCCAAATGAATTGAGCTGTATAAGGTCAAGCTTATCCTGAGTTCTCACAAATGAAGCCGCAGCATAAAGTCTTGAGTGGTACATCCACTGGTCTGAAACAATAAGAGGACGTTCAACCTTGCCCAGATGGGAGATTGAATCCTCCGTAAGAACCGCAATCCCGTAGGAATTGATAAGCTCCGGAATACCGTGGTTTATTTCAGGGTCAACATGGTATGGACGTCCTGCAAGGACGATGCCGCGTTTTCCTGTTTCCTTCATATACTTAAGAACCTCTTCGCCCTTCGCCTTAACATCATCACGGCAGTTGTTAAGCTCAAACCAGGCTGCCTTTGCTGCAGCTTTTATCTCTGCGGCTGGAATCCTGTCCTTAAATACTTCAACCAGGCGCTTAGTCAATATCTCCTCAGAGGTAAAGGCACAGAACGGATTCATAAAATCAATATTTTCTGTGCGGAGCTCCTCCACGTTATTTTTGATGTTCTCAGCGTAAGAGGTTACAATCGGACAGTTGTAGTGGTTGTTTGAATCGGCAAATTCCGTGCGCTCATAAGGAACACAAGGGTAAAAGATAAATTTTACGCCGTTTTTTATCAGCCACGAAATATGTCCGTGTGCAAGCTTTGCAGGGTAGCACTCTGATTCACTCGGGATTGATTCAATTCCGAGCTCGTAAATCTTACGGCTGGATTCAGGAGAAAGAACAACCCTGTATCCAAGCTCGGTAAAGAAAGTAAACCAGAATGGATAATTTTCGTACATATTAAGGACTCTCGGGATTCCCACTATACCGCGGGCAGCCTTTGTTTCTTCAAGAGGCTCATAGCTAAAAAGCCTTTTGTTCTTATATTCAAACAGATTAGGAATATTTTCTTTGTTCTTTTCCTTGCCGATACCACGTTCACAGCGGTTGCCGGTTATAAACTGCCTGCCGCCCGAAAAACGGTTAATCGTAAGGTGGCACTGGTTTGTACAGCCCTTACAGCGTGCTGTCCTTGTGTCAAAGGTAAGCTCGTTTATCTTATCAATCGTGAGCATTGTGCTCTCTTCACCATTGTATCTTTCACGGGCGATGAGAGCAGCGCCGAAAGCACCCATTATTCCGGCAATATCAGGACGGATAACTTCAACTCCGGCTATTTTCTCAAAGCTCCTGAGAACGGCATCATTGTAGAAGGTACCGCCCTGAACTACAATGTGTTCACCAAGCTCCTTTGGGTCGGTAATCTTAATTACCTTGTATATAGCATTTTTAATTACGGAATAGGCAAGACCGGCAGAAATATCTGCTACGCTGGCGCCCTCCTTCTGTGCCTGCTTAACCTTTGAGTTCATAAATACCGTACAGCGTGTACCGAGGTCAATCGGATTAGGTGCAAATAAAGCCTCCTTGGCAAAATCCTTTACCTCGTAATTAAGACTTTTGGCAAAGGTTTCGATAAATGACCCGCAGCCAGAAGAGCAGGCTTCGTTAAGCTGAACGGAGTCTACGGTATGATTCTTAATCTTGATGCACTTCATATCCTGTCCGCCAATATCGATGATGCAGTCAACCTTCGGGTCAAAGAAGGCGGCAGCATAATAATGGGAAACAGTTTCAACCTCTCCCTCGTCCAGAAGCAGGGCAGCTTTAATCAAGGCCTCTCCATAGCCCGTCGAACATGAACGGACAATTCTTGCTGTGGAAGGAAGGAGGGAGTAAATCTCCTTGATTGCTTTAATGGAGGTCACAAGAGGACTGCCGTTATTATTACTATAAAATGAATAAAGAAGTCGTCCATCCTCACCCACCAGCGCAACCTTAGTGGTTGTTGAACCGGCGTCAATACCTATGAAGCAGTCGCCCTCATAGTCAGCAAGCTCAGCCTTTGCAACACTGTGGGAGCTGTGGCGTTCAGAAAATTCGCGGTATTCCTCCTTGTCGGCAAAAAGCGGCTGCATACGGGCAACTTCAAAATCCATTTTAATTTTGGATGAAAGTCTTTCTATGAGCGAATCAATACCGACACTGACTTCCTCCTTGTATGTCATTGCAGAGCCCACTGCTGCAAATAAATGTGAGTGGTCAGGAGCTATTATATTTTCCGGTCCGAGATTTAGCGTGCGGATAAAAGCAGCCTTAAGCTCGGAAAGGAAATGCAAAGGACCTCCAAGAAATGCAACATTTCCACGGATTGGCTTGCCGCAGGCAAGACCGCTGATGGTCTGATTAACTACTGCCTGAAAAATAGAAGCGGCAAGGTCCGGCTTTGTGACACCTTCATTTATGAGAGGCTGTATGTCTGTTTTTGCAAATACGCCGCATCGTGCAGCAATAGGATAAATTGCCTGATATTCCTTGGCATATTCGTTAAGACCTGCAGCGTCAGTCTGAAGCAGGGAAGCCATCTGGTCAATAAAAGAGCCCGTACCTCCGGCACAGATACCGTTCATTCTCTGGTCAATGCCGTTTGTGAAATAAATTATCTTGGCATCCTCTCCGCCAAGCTCGATAGCGACATCCGTCTGAGGCGCATAGTCGGTAAGGGCAGTTGACACGGCAACTACCTCCTGGGTAAAAGGAACACCGAGATGATTTGCAAGAGTAAGTCCGCCGGAGCCGGTGATTACAGGATGTACGTCAATAGCACCAAGCTTCTCCTTAGCCTTTTTAAGAAGCTCGGCAAGTGTCTCCTGAATATTGGCATAGTGCCTTTGGTAATCAGAAAATAAAATATCATTAGAATCGTTAAGTATTGCGATTTTAACCGTGGTAGAACCAATATCGATTCCTAATTTGTAAAGTAAATTCATATTAACCTCCATACCCTTAGTCTGGAAACATTGGGCTAACTTGAGTTTTCGTATTTTTTATTTTAAGGTACATAGCGCCTTAAAATAAAAAATACGGAAACTCAAGTAGACTAAGGGCAATTATCCTGTCAATTATAGTATAAAAATGTCGAAAATTCAAGAAAAAGTGTGCGTTGACAAAAATTACCGTCATACATATAATAAAGACAGGTGCGTCTTAGTTTCGTAATCCGTTGTTGGTTACATTTTATGTGGGGAATTATGGTTTATGAATTTGATAAATAAATTAGAACGTAAATTTGGCAGGTATGCAGTTAAGAATTTGATGTATTACCTGATTATACTGTATGCAATCGGTTTTGTGCTTGAGGTTTTCGGCAACGGCTTTTACACCAGGTA
This sequence comes from uncultured Alistipes sp., assembly GCA_964403785.1. Classification (GTDB taxonomy): domain Bacteria; phylum Bacillota; class Clostridia; order Lachnospirales; family Lachnospiraceae; genus MGBC120314. The sequence goes on along the minus strand of CAYOHM010000034.1, from coordinate 7,151 downwards.
TCTGTCCCTGAATATGGAGCTTGTGTTCAGCGGACAGGTTTGGAGGCTCTTTACATTCATAATGGGACCGCCGAATACAAGTCTGATATTTATTATATTTTCGCTGCTGTTTTACTATATGATAGGAAATGTGCTGGAGCGCGTCTGGGGAACCTTCAGATTTAATTTGTACTATATAAGCGGCTGGTTTCTTCACGTATTGGCTGCATTGATAATTTATATTGTTTTCGGCGCAAGCTTCACGTTTAACACATATTATCTTAATATGTCCATGTTCCTTGCGTTTGCGACTGTTGCCGGAGAAACGCAGGTTTTATTGTTTTTTATAATACCTATAAAGGTAAAATGGATTGCATATGCGGATATGGTATATTTTGCACTTGCGATTATCGGAGGCTTTCTTTCTCCGGTTCTGCCGCAGTCAGTGCTGATTGGACTTTACATCATCGGCATTGTGCCAAGTCCGGTATATGCTGTGGCGGCACTGGTTTCGCTGCTGAATTTTGTCCTCTTTTATGCCTTGACACGCAATTACCGCAGGGTTTCACCGGTTGAGCTAAAGCGAAGAAATGATTTCAAGCATAAGGTCAGGGTAACGTACGGCAGTAAGCATAGATGTGCTGTCTGCGGACGAACCGAGGAGGATGATGAGAATCTGGTATTCAGATATTGCTCAAAATGTGACGGTAATTTTGAGTATTGCAATGAACATCTCTACACTCATAAGCATGTAATAGAGGTGAAGCAAAGCCATTAGGCAAAATATTCAAAGGGCATATTTATGCCGGATGACATATATATCAAGAAAATATGATTGGAGAATAAATATGAAAAGAACTAAAATCGTATGTACTATGGGTCCTAATACCAATGACAGAGAGGTTTTAAAGCAGCTCGCATTAAATGGTATGGATATCGCAAGATTTAATTTCTCCCATGGTGACCATGAAGAGCAGAAAATCAGAGTTGACCTTGTTAAGAGTGTCAGGGAGGAGCTTGGACTTCCTATCGCAATGCTTCTTGATACCAAGGGACCTGAAATACGCACGGGGCTTTTGGAGGATGATAAGAAGGTTACTTTGGTTGAGGGCAATAAATATACGCTTACTACACGCGATGTAGTCGGCAATGATAAAATCGGACACATTACCTATGAAGGACTTCCGTCAGATGTTCATGAGGGCAGTGTTATCCTCATTGATGACGGACTTATCGAGCTTAATGTAATCTCAACCACGGAAACGGATATTGTATGTAAGATTGTCAACGGCGGTGAGCTTGGCAGCAGAAAGGGTGTAAATGTTCCTAATGTGAGCATTAACCTTCCGGGAATTACTGAAAAGGACAGAAATGACATTATGTTTGCCATTGAACAGGAATATGATTTTATTGCCGCTTCATTTGTAAGAAATGCTGTCTGTATCCATGAAATACGTGATATTTTAAGAGAGCATAATGCAGACATTAAAATTATCGCTAAGATTGAGAACGCAGAAGGCATCGCAAATATTGATGAGATTATCGATGCAGCGGACGGCATTATGGTAGCGCGTGGAGATATGGGTGTGGAGATTCCTGCTGAGGAAGTTCCGCACGTTCAGAAGATGATTATCAGAAAATGTAATGAGAAGTTTAAGCCGGTTATCACGGCGACACAAATGCTTGATTCAATGATGAGAAATCCACGTCCGACGAGAGCTGAGGTTACTGACGTTGCCAACGCTATTTATGACGGTACGGACGCAGTTATGCTTTCAGGTGAGTCTGCAATGGGCAAGTATCCTGTTGAGGCTGTCAAGATGATGGCACATATCGCTGAATCAACGGAGAGCCATTTGAATAACGATGCGTTTGTAAAGGCTGGCAAGATACACGCAAAGCAGACTGTATCAGGTGCAGTAAGCTATGCCTGTGTTACAACCGCCATTAACCTTAATGCCAAGGCGATTGTAGCACCTACAATCTCGGGCTTCACAACGAGAGTAATTTCAAAGTATAAGCCTGAAATGCCTGTGATTGGTCTTTCACCAAATGATTCAGTCCTTAGACAGATGCAGATTTACTGGGGCGTAGTTCCTATGAAATCCGCACAGGAAAACTCAACGGATGATATTATCCGCCATGCAATCACACAGGTTAAGGAAAACGGATATGTAAATGAGGGTGACACGGTAGTTGTCACTGCAGGAGTTCCGACAACTAAATCCAAAACAGCGCAGAAAGGCATTACCAACATTATGCGTGTTGTCACAATTGATTAATAAATATCGGCGCCCGTTTTTCGGGCGTCCGGTATATAATGCCTTAAGGAGTAGAAATGGATAGATATTTAGTCAAAAAACTTACAAAGCCGCTGGATATTTGTGTCACCGTTCCGGGCTCCAAGAGCGTGACCAACAGAGCACTTCTTATGGCTGCACTTTCGGACGGAAAATGCGTGCTTGACGGAGTGCTTTTCAGCGATGATTCAAGGCATTTTATGGATTCCCTTATTTCACTGGGTTTTGATGTGACATACAGTGAAGAAAAATGTCAGGCGGTTGTTGTCGGCACAAGCGGGGATATTCCGGTAAAAAATGGCGGGATAGATGTAGGAAGTGCGGGAACCGCAGCAAGATTTCTTACTGCAATGCTTGCAATGTCGGACGGCGAGTATGTGATTAATGCATCACAGCAGATGCAGAAGCGTCCGATGAAGCCGCTTTTTGAGGCACTTAGCAGTATGGGCGCGGATTTTACATACCTTAATGCCGATGGCTGTCTTCCGGTTAAGGTAAGAGGAAACAGGTCACCCAAGGCAGCGGTAAAGCTTGACATCAGCGAGAGCACACAGTTTTTATCCGCACTGCTTATGACGTCGCCAATGCTGGAAAACGGACTTAAGATAGACATAACGAGCGAAAAAACCGACGGAGCCTATGTAAGAATAACAAGGCAGATGATGGAGGATTTCGGCTGTACTGCCAGCTATGACGGACGGGCTTATTATGTTCCGGCAGGACAATACAGGGCGGGCGAATACCGGATAGAGCCGGATGTTTCCGCAGCCTGTTATTTTTATGCAATGGCAGCGGTGTCAGGGGGCTCTGCTCTCGTAAGACATGTACACTACGGACTTATGCAGGGTGATATGAAATTTCTCGCTGTGCTTGAGAAAATGGGCTGTACCGTAAGGGATGAAGAAGAAGGAATCAGGGTAACGGGTCCTGCAAATGGACTTAACGGAATAGATGTTGATATGAATGATTTTTCTGACCAGGCGATGACGCTTGCTGCGATAGCACCATTTGCAAAGACAGAAACAACCATCAGAAATATCGCTCACATAAGACTTCAGGAGTCGGACAGGCTTTCTGCGATAGCACAAAATCTCACGGCACTGGGAATAAAATGTGATGAACGCCAGGATTCGATAACGATATATCCGGGAGAATGTAAGTCCTGTGAGATTAATACATATGATGACCACAGAATGGCAATGGCATTTTCAATTTCAGGAATTATGACGGACGGAGTGACAATTCTCAATCCACAGTGCTGCAAAAAGACATTTGAAGGTTATTTTGAAATATTGGATACAATATAGGAGGAAAATGATATGGCAACAATAAGACCATTTGTATGTATAAGACCGAGCGAGGATAAGGCGTCAAGAATTGCCGCACTTCCGTATGATGTTTATAACAGGCAGGAGGCAAAGGCTGTTGTGGCAAAGGAACCTCTGTCCTTCCTTAAGATAGACAGGGCGGAAACCCAGTTCGATGATTCGGTTGACACTTATGCGCCCGCTGTTTATCAGAAGGCAAAAGAGCTTTTAGAGGAAATGATTGCGGATAAGAGCTTTGTGACGGATGAAGATAATGCATATTATGTATATGAGCTTACCATGAATGGACGTTCACAGACAGGTATAGTGGCATGTGCTTCGATTGACGACTATGCTAACAATATAATTAAAAAGCACGAAAATACAAGAGCTGACAAGGAGATTGACAGAATCAACCATGTTGATACCTGCAGCGCACAGACCGGTCCTATTTTTCTTGCATATAGAGCAAATCAGGTGATAAATAAAGAGGTTGACAGGGCAAAACAGAATAAGGCGCTTTATGATTTTCTATCCGATGATGGAATAAGACATACAGTATGGAAAATTGCGGATAAGGCATCAGTTGATACAATCCAAAATGCCTTCGCGGGAATCGGACAGATATATATCGCGGACGGACATCACAGGGCAGCATCCGCAGTAAAGGTAGGATTTAAGAGAAGAGAGGCAAATCCGGGATACACAGGCAGCGAAGAGTTTAATTTCTTCCTTTCCGTACTCTTTCCTGACGAGCAGCTTATGATTATGGATTACAACAGAGTTGTCAGGGACCTTAATGGTCTTAGCAAGGAGGAATTCCTAAAAAAAGTTGCCGAAAAATTTGAAATATCACAAGAAAGCGGTCAGGTAAAGCCTGCCAAAAAGGGAGATGTCGGAATGTTCCTTGACGGAAGCTGGTATCTGCTTACGGCAAAGGAGGAGATTAAGAGCAGTGACCCTGTGGATGGGCTTGATGTTGCAATCCTGCAGAATGAGCTGCTTACACCGGTACTTGGAATAGGTGACCCGAGAGTTGACAAGAGGATTGACTTCATCGGCGGAATCAGAGGACTTGATGAGCTGGAGAGAAGAGTGGGACTTGATATGAAGGTCGCATTTGCAATGTATCCGACTTCAATCAGCGAGCTGTTCGCAGTAGCGGATGCCGGACTACTGATGCCGCCTAAATCAACATGGTTTGAGCCAAAGTTAAGAAGCGGCTTATTTATCCACAGGATTTAGGTGCGGACAACGATTGCGAAACTGAGGGAAATGGAGAAATGAATAGTGTATGTTTATAGTATAAGAGAATGGCTGCTGTTTTTTTACGCATATTGCTTCTTTGGCTGGGTTTTCGAAACGACATATGTATCGCTAAAGCAACGGCATTTTACAAACAGAGGCTTTATGAAAGGTCCGTTTTTGCCGATATACGGCTCCGGCGCAATACTTGGCTTGTTTGTAACGATTCCCGTGCGGGGCAATTACGTCTTGATGTATCTGGTCGGAGCTGCTGCAGCTACTTTGCTTGAGTACATTACAGGTGTCCTGATGGAAAAAATCTTCAAAGTAAGATATTGGGATTACAGTTCACAAAAAATACAGTTTCAGGGGCATATATGCCTTTCCTCTACAATAGCGTGGGGCTTTATGATTATTTTTTTGGTTGAGGTAGTTCACAGACCGGTTCAAAGGCTCATATACTACATTGAAGGTTTATATTCAGGAAATTTTGCGGAGCTTATCGTATACGCCCTGACGATTTATTTTGTGGCAGATTTGGCTATTGCATTCCATGAGGCCATAGAGCTTAAGGAAATCCTTGTTCATTTTGAAAAAGCAAGGGGCGAGGCAGGACATATAAGGGAAAAGATGGACGAGATGCTTGTAACGGCAGAGGATGCTTTTTCCAAGGCGGAGGAAAGAGTTATCGAGAAGGCGGAAAGCTACAAGAATATCCTTTCTGAGCGTAAAATCAGAATGGTAAGGCGTTTTTACAGTGCAAACCCGACAGCGGTTTCAGTATATTTTAAGACAGCCTTCACGGAGCTTAAGGAAAATACAAAGCATTTTGTTAATAAAGCTAAGTAGGCAAAAAAATTACAGCCGATTGCAGAACTATTTGTTTTAGTTTTGCAATCGGCTGATTTTTTATTACTTGTCCTTATTTTCAACCTCTAATTTTTTCATTGCACGAACCTTCATAGAAAGACCGAAAAGATTTATGAAGCCCTCTGCATCATGGTGGTCATAAAGCTCACCCGTTGTAAAGCTTGCAAGTGACTCGCTGTACAGAGAATAAGGTGACTTCGTACCGGCCTTGATTATGTTGCCCTTGTAAAGCTTGAACTTAACTTCGCCGGTTACATATTCCTGTGTAACGTCAACGAATGCTGAGAGCGCCTCGCGAAGCGGTGTGAACCACTTGCCCTCATAAACGAGGTCAGCAAACTTAGTAGCTACAAGCTTCTTGTAGTCAAGAGTATCTCTGTCGAGAATCAATTCCTCAAGCTGTGTATGAGCCTCCATAAGAATTGTTCCGCCCGGCGTCTCATAGACACCACGTGATTTCATACCGACAACACGGTTCTCAACAATATCAATAATGCCGATGCCGTGCTTTGCACCAAGTCTGTTGAGCTCACGCACAATGTCGGAAGCCTTCATGGACTTGCCGTTGACAGAAGTAGGAATACCTTTTTCAAATGTCATTGTAACATATTCACCCTCATCCGGTGCCTTCTCCGGAGAATTACCCAGAACGAGGAGATGGTCATAGTTAGGCTCATTAGCAGGGTTTTCAAGCTCGAGACCCTCATGGCTGATGTGCCACAGGTTACGGTCACGGCTGTATGAGTTATCATGTGAACCGAAAGCTAAATCAATTCCATGTGCCTTGCAGTAATCAATCTCATCCTCACGCGACTTCATATTCCAGGTCTCATTTAATCTCCAAGGTGCTATAACCTTGATGTCAGGCGCTAAAGCCTTGATTGACAGCTCAAAACGAACCTGGTCATTTCCCTTGCCGGTAGCACCGTGGCAGATAGCAACGGCACCCTCCTTTCTGGCAATCTCAACAAGCTTTTTGGCAATGAGAGGTCTTGCAAAGGAAGTACCCAATAAATATTTATTTTCATAAACTGCGTTAGCTTTTACTGTGGGAATTACATAATCATCAATGAATTCGTCAACCACGTCAAGAATATATAACTTCTCAGCACCTGATAATTTGGCTCTTTCGTCAAGACCATCTAATTCATTTCCCTGACCGACATCGATACAACAGCAGATAACATCATAGTCATAATTTTCCTTAAGCCATGGAATGATAGTTGTCGTGTCAAGTCCGCCTGAATAAGCTAAAACAACCTTTTCTTTCATTTAAAATATCCTCCTGATATGTATTAAAAAATATTTGCCAAGGCAGCCAAAATTACTTTCGACACCCACATCCTACTATACAACAAGTAGGGGTATAATGCAATAAAAAAATTGCTGTAAAGTGCATAATATGCAAAAATAATGCATAAATATGAAGAAATTTCAAAAATATATTTAC
>CAYOHM010000033.1:0-19692 GCA_964403785.1 uncultured Alistipes sp. | reverse complement strand
CCCAACCTCTATTCCACACTTCTTTTTTACCTGTGAAATATACAGGCTAGAGACCTTCAAACCATGCTCCTTTAATACATAATCCTTAATCTCCGCATAAGTTGCTTTACTCTCCGCCGATGTCAAATCAAGCTCATCTAACTCTATCTCAACCTCTATCCTATCATCCGGTTTTTATTGGGACAACAGAACCACTGTCTCCACATGCTGTGTTCCCGGGAACATATCAACGCAGCAAGCCCTTGTTACTGCATACCCATATTCCTGCAATACTGCCAAATCCCTTACAAGGCTGGTTGGCTTGCAGGAAATATATACCATTCGTTTGCACCTGATTGACCCACCTATCTTTTCAAGTGCCTTCGGATGAATGCCATCGCGCGGCGGATCAAGTATAATCATATCCGGCTTTTCCTGTATGTCATCTATGACCTTAAGTACATCTCCCGCAATAAATTCACAATTACCAAGTCCATTCAGTGCTGCATTTTCTTTGGCGGCAGCAACAGCTTCCTCGACTATCTCAATGCCAACCACCTTCTTGGCAACAGATGCAGCTATCTGTGCAATTGTACCGGTTCCCGAATACAGGTCAAATACAACCTGCCCGTCAACCGAACCAATATAATCTCTGACAAGTGAGTACAAGACCTCAGCGCCAAGTGAATTTGTCTGGAAGAAGGAAAATGGAGTTATCATAAACTTAAGACCCAGCAGCTCCTCATAGAAATAATCCTGTCCAAACAAAATGTCAGTTCCCTCATTTATTACAACATCTGCCTGGCTGTCATTCTTTGTATGTAAAATTCCTACCAGCCTGCCTTTTAAGGTGGCATTATCATTGAGATTCTTTAAAGCATCGACAAGCGGCATAAAATCACAGTCAAATTGAGTTGTTGTCACAATATCAACAAGTATTTCCCCCGTCTTTGCACCCTTTCTTACAAGCAAATGCCGAAAATATCCTGTATGCTGCATCTTGTGCAAAAACGGCAGACCCGTACCCCTTGCAAATTCCAGTACAGTACTAAGCACTGTGCTGAAATCCTCATCAACAATCCTACATCCATTAACAGTTACAATGTCATAAAAGCTGCCCTTTTTGTGCATTCCCAGCGCCATAGGTCCATCCTTTACCTCATCACCGAATGAGAACTCCATCTTATTTCGGTACTCCTCTGAGACGGGACTTCTTTTTATTCCTTCAAAAGCATACTCATAATCTATGACAGAATCCAAAAGATTTTTAATCTGATTTTTCTTGATTTCAAGCTGTGCCTCATAATCTACACTTTGGTAAATACATCCGCCACAGATGCCAAAATGCTTACATCTTTCATTCGTTTCAATTTCAGATGCCTCAATTATATCAAGAACATTTCCCTGAGCCTTGCCATTGCGAAGCTTTGCAACGCGTACAGAAAGCTTCTGACCCGGAATGACATTCTTTACAGTTATATATTTATCATCACCATCAATTTTTACAATACCTTTATTGGGAAAATCAACTCTTTCTACGATTCCCTCAACAATATCACCCTTTTTCATACATAATCCTCCATACATAAATCGGACATTAGCAGCCATCTAAACCTGTATAACAAAAATATAGCCGCCAGATTGTTCCCAATCCGACGGCTAATGAAATGCACAACAAGTACAGCAGGATTACTCCTCTGTCTTATCATCCTCATCTTCAAAAATGTCTGATTCCTCATCATCTTCGTCTTCATCGAAATCATCGAAGTCATCATCAAAATCATCGAAATCATCAAGATAATCCGGTGTAAGATAAGCATATACCGCATATGCAATTCCGGCAACTGCTGCAACTGCACCAACAATGGCAAGAATAACCACTATAGGATTGCACGATTTCTTCTCTTCAATAACTATCTCTTTCTTCTTTCCAAGCTCACCTGATTTTATCAGCGAAACAAGTTCATCTAATTTATTTGAGTTCATAATGGCACGTCCTTTCCAAATATAATTCAGCTTTAATTATTATATCACTTAAAAGCAATTTTTACTACTATTTTTTTTACAGCTTTGTCATCTTTGCAAATGATGCAAACATTTTCTTTGTTCCGAAATTAGCATTGTCAAATTCAACAGTAACCTCGTAATCCCTGCCTCCGTCAACAATGCTGAGCACTCTGCCCTCTCCGAATTTAAAATGCCTTACTCTGTCACCCTGCGCATACCCCAGCGGCTTCTTAACAGCGCTCTGGGTATTTGCAGCCGAGCTGTAATTTGTTGTGCCTGCATATGCCAAAGACCGTCCTTTATCAAATGCCGCCCTGCTGTGTGCAGGCCTTGAAAACTTCTCCTCCTGCAGGCTTAATGCAGATTTTCTTACATTCATACTGCTTATTCCCTGTTCTCTTCTGTCAAGAATAAGCTCCGGTATTTCCTTTAAAAATCTTGACGGGCTGTTATTCTGTATCTCACCTCTTAACATTCTCTGCCGTGCGCAGCTAAGGTTAAGGCACTGCATTGCCCTTGTGATTCCTACATAGCAAAGCCTTCTCTCCTCCTCAATATCTTCTATGTCACCGGATGAAATAGATATGTACCCTGGGAAAATGCCTTCTTCCATCCCCGCAATGTAAACCGCCGGAAATTCCAAACCCTTTGCACTGTGGATAGTCATAAGCGACACTCTGTTTACCGACTCGTCCAAATTGTCAATGTCCGCTACCAGAGCCACCTCCTCCAAAAAAGCACCAAGTGAGGGCTCATCATTTTCAAGCTCGTAGGTAACCGCCTTTGAAATAAATTCATCAAGATTGGACTTTCGTTCCGTGACTTCATCATCAGTTTCCGCCTCATTATCAATCATTTCATAATACTCGGTCCGGTCAATTACCTCTTTTATGAGCTCGCTAATCTTCATAATCTTAGACTTACTTCTTAACACATCAATAAATTCGACAAATGTTATAATTTTATTTGCAGCCTTTCCAATCGACGGAACATCCTCAACCATATCAAGTGCATCAAAAAAATTAAGCTCGCGTTGTAAAGCATACTCATCAATCTTTGCGATTGTCGCCGCGCCAATTCCACGCTTTGGCACATTGATGATTCTCTTTACCGCCAAATCATCAAGTCCGTTATCAATGGTCTTAAGGTAGGCAAGAATATCCTTTATTTCCTTTCTCTGATAGAAGTTAACCCCGCCAAATACCCTGTATGGAATACTGTTTGCAACAAATCTTTCCTCCAAAGCCCTGGACTGTGCATTGGTTCTGTAAAGCACCGCGCAGTCCTTGTAGGAAAAGCCCTCGTTAAGCACTTTATTTTTTATATCACTTACGATTCCGTCCGCTTCCTCTATACCATTGTTATACTTTGTAAGAACTACCCTTTCACCCTCCGGCTTATCACTCCAGAGAGCTTTAGCCTTACGTCCGTCATTATTGCTTATAACCGCATTGGCTGCCTTAAGAATATTCTGAACAGAACGATAGTTTTGCTCAAGCTTTACCACCTTTGCGTTAGGATATGTATCCTCAAAATCAAGAATGTTTGAAATATTAGCTCCGCGGAATCTGTAAATAGACTGGTCATCATCACCGACGACACAGAGATTTTCGTATTTTGCCGCAAGCAGACTTACAAGCTTAAACTGTGCCGTATTGGTATCCTGATACTCATCCACCATTATGTATTTGAAACGTTCCTGATAATACTCAAGAACATCCTTATTCTCCCTGAACAGTTCAACCGTAAGGCAGATAAGGTCATCAAAATCCAGCGCATTATTCTTTTTCAGCTGATTCTGATATTCAAGATAAATCTCTGCCAGCCTATGCTCGTTATAATTTCCGGCGGACCTTATAAGACATTCATCCGGACCCGTAAGCTCGTCCTTGGCTGAGGAAATATAAGAAAGCACGCTTCTTTCCTTAAACATCTTGGAATCAAGATTTTTTCTCTTTATAATATCTTTAACCACACTCTTTTGGTCGTCTGAATCATATATCGTAAAATTTGTACCATACCCGAGCCTGTCAATATATCTTCGTAAAATCCTCGCACATGTCGAGTGAAAGGTACATACCCAGATTTTCTCAGAGCCGTAGCCGATAAGTCCGTCAACCCTCTCCCTCATCTCAGCCGCTGCCTTATTCGTGAAGGTGATTGCCATAATATTGTACGGGTCAACCCCCTGCTCAATCAAATATGCTATTCTGTGTATTATCGTTTTCGTTTTTCCCGAACCTGCACCCGCAAGAATAAGAAGCGGACCATTTGTATGAAATACAGCTTCTTTTTGCTTTTCATTAAGTGCATCGTAAATTTTGTTCATTTAGATTTATACCTCTTATTTTTAGTCTAAAAAAAGGTCTTAGTCCGAATACAGACTAAGACCTCGTATTTATAAAAGTTACTGCTGTACACCAAGGCTGGCCTTAAGTGCTGCAAGCTCATCATCAATCTCCGCAGATGATGCCGAGTCATACTTGGCCTCCATATTCTTGATTGACACGCCGGGTGCATTTGAATTAAGCTCTGACATCGCATTTGCCTTATCAAGCATTCTGTCAGCCTTAGCCTCCATACGCTCGAATGCGGAAATACTTGACTTTGAGCTGTCTACGTTGCTTGTAATCTTATTAACTCTCTCCGTTGTCTTGGCAACCTTAACCTTAGCCTTGATTGCATCCTTTCTGGAGTTCAGTTCATTGATATCGCTGACAAGCTTGTCATGCATCTGTCTCATCTTAGCTGCATTCTCGGCTGCAACGGTGTATGCCTGCTCCAATGATGCCTGCTTTGTCAAAAGCTGCTGCTTCTTCTCAAGGAATGTCCTTGCGTCTGCGTCATTACCTGCAAGAACTGCCTTCTGGGCATACGACTGCATCTTCTCAACTTCCTTAACACACTCGTCAAGCTCTCTCTTGGCCCTTGTCTCTTCAGCCATAATTGACGCTGTCTCACTCTTAACCTTGGCAAGGTCCTCTTCAAGGTTTCTTAAATACTGGTCAATCATCTTCTCAGGATCTTCCATCTTATCCATTATCGCATTGATATTAGATGCCATAATATCCTTAAATCTTGATATAATTCCCATAGTATCCTCCTGTTAATCAGATGTTAATGTACTCTATGTCCTGCCGACACATCTATGGGTCTATTATATTACATTTTATTTGTCTTGTCACTACAAATAAAAAAATCTTTACAATTTGTTTACTAAAATTTCATTTTGAGGTATAATCGTGTACAGTAAAACTCAAATAAAAAGAGGGATTTTATGTCTGACAATTCCAAGAATAACAACAATATAAAGACACCGCAGGAGCTTATTAACACCATTGTCCGCCAGCTTGCCAAAATGACATATATTCGTCCTGAATCCATACCCGATATTGACCTGTATATGGATCAGGTAACCACATTTATGGAGGAGCATCTCAATGATTCCAAGAGATACAGCAATGACAAGATATTGACCAAGACAATGATAAATAATTATGCCAAGAATAACCTTCTGCCTCCTCCGGTTAAGAAGAAGTATTCGCATGACCACCTTATCATGCTGATTTTTATTTATTATTTCAAAAATATTCTTTCAATATCCGATATTCAATCACTTCTGAACCCGCTTTCACAGGACTTTTTTCAGAGTGATTCTTCACCGGATTTGGATAAGATTTACAAGGAAATTTACAATTATGTCCGTGGCAATATGGGTAGCCTTGCAAAGGATATACTGCGCACCCAGCATGAGGCCTTCAACCTTTTTGAGAACGTGGAAAATGAGGAACAGAAGACCTATCTTCAGCTATTTTCGCTGGTATGTATGCTCAGCTTTGATGTTTATGCCAAAAAGCATGTCATCGAGAGTGTGATAGACGAAATGAATCAGCTAAGCCATAATGCTGATGACAAATAAGAAAGAAGTTCTTGATATGAATAAATCAGAAAAACGCGACATGATTTTAAATGGTAATCTTATCAGTGTTATCATTACCCTTGCCATTCCAATCGTAATCAACAGTTTTATACAGACAATGTATAATCTTACGGATACCTACTGGCTCGGGAAGCTCGGAACCGACCAGATGGCCTCCATAACCATAGTTACTCCGATACAGAATATAGTCCAGAACTTCGGACTTGGCATCACCACCGCTGGCTCGATTCTGATTTCACAGTATTTGGGGGCTAAGGAGGATGAGCAGGCAAATATTATGGCAAGGCATATATATATGTGCTCAATGGTATTTGCATTCACATGTTCTATAATATGCTTTTTGTTCACACCCGGCATTGTCAGGTGGCTCGGGGCAGAGGATAAGGTTTTTACCTACGCATGTACATACCTTAGGATTGTAATCCTTGACATTCCGCTGCTTTTTACAATCAATATGTTTACATCAGTTCACCAGTCACAGGGCGACACTGTCAAACCAATGTTTCTCAATCTGCTTGGAGTTGTGATTAATCTTGTTCTTGATCCCCTCCTTATGATTGTATTTAACCTAAATGTTGCAGGTGCGGCGATTGCTACATTTGCAGCTAAAATTCCTTGTGCATTGATTGCTCTTTGGGTACTTACAAGAAGTGACAGAAATATTTTCCTTTCATATAAGGGTTTTCACTTTGAAAAAGAAAAATTTATGTCCATTGTCAAAATAGGTCTTCCGACCGCTATCGGAGGAAGCACGATGCAATTCGGTTTCCTGCTGATGAGCAGAAATGTGCTTAAATACGGTTCCATCGCCGTTGCTGCATACGGAATCGGAAATAAAATCAACGGACTTATAACACTTCCGTCCAACTCTATGGGTTCTGCCACAGGCACAATTGTCGGGCAGAATGTAGGTGCACAGAAAAAGGACCGTGCTGAGCAGGCGTACAAGCTCACAATGCACATTTCAGTAATATTCCTGTTTGTAAGCGGTCTGATTCTTTCGAGGCCATTCATTGCAAGGCCGATTGTTTCGATTTTTTCAAGTGAACCGGAGGTTATTTACCACGCTACTAATTTCCTTTCACTTATGGCTATCTGCTGCTGGACAAATGGTATATACAATTCAACTGTCGGACTTTTTCAGGGCAGCGGGCACACCGTGATTACAATGATAATTGATGCTGCAAGGCTTTGGGTATTCAGATTTCTGACGCTGTTCATTTGCGAAGAAATACTTCATATGGGAGTTGAAAGCATCTGGTGGTCAGTTGTTGTAAGTAATGCCATTTCAGCCTTTATCCTGTATATCCTGTACCGGATGGGCATTTGGAAAAAGGACGTTGTTAAAATTAAAAAAACAAGCCGAGATTAGTCTCGGCTTGCAGCAGTATAACTTTCATTATAAAATTCTTCCTGGGAATTCAGCTTTGGATAATGGAGAGTTCTTACTATGTACTCTCCCTCCGAATTCTCCTCTCTTCCCTTTTCATCATCAGCCATTACGGTGTCAAATATATGTCTTATCCTGTTCTTTACATCCCGATCATAAATAGGTGCAGCAACCTCAACGCGCCTTAGCGTATTTCTGGTCATAAAGTCTGCCGAAGCGATGTATATTTTCTCTTCATCCCCTCGTCCGAATCTGTATATTCTTGAATGTTCAAGGAAACGTCCAACCACGCTTACTATGGTAATGTTCTCCGTAAGACCGGGAACCTTCGGCACAAGACAGCAAATCCCCCTGACAATCATTTCAACCTTAACTCCGGCGCAGGACGCCTCAATGAGCTTATCGATTATCGCCTTATCCGTCAGAGAATTTATCTTAATTCCCACATATCCTCCACGTCCGTCCCGTGCATTTCTAATCTGCTCGTCAATCATTTCAAGGACCTTGTTCTGAAGACAGTGCGGTGCCACAAGAAGGTGTTTGGTTTCTTTTACGGTATCTCCCTGCATAAGTGCCTTAAAGACTTCGTTTGCCTCTTCTCCAATTTCCGGGTTTGCCGTTATCAGCGAAAGGTCCGTATAAAGCCTTGCCGTCTTTTCATTATAATTTCCGGTACCAATCTGCGTGATATATTCAATTCCGTTTGGCGTATTCTTGGTAATAAGCAGCAGCTTTGAATGTACCTTGTACTGACCCAGACCGTAAATAATCCTGCAGCCTGCATCCTCAAGACGTCTTGACATCTCAATGTTATTGGCTTCGTCAAATCTGGCACGAAGCTCGACCAGAACAACTACCTCCTTGCCGTTTTCTGCTGCTTCTATGAGAGCATCTATGACCTCGCTCTTATCCGCAACCCTGTAAAGTGTCATCTTGATGGACACAACATCGCTTGCCTCTGCTGCCTCGTGAAGCATCTTAAGGAACGGCTTCATACTTTCGAATGGGTAGGATATAAGAACATCCTTTTTTTCGATTTGCTCAAGGATACTTCCCTTATAAGGTAAATTCTGTGTGATTCGAGGAGTTCTCCTTTCATAAAACAGCTCGCTCTTATCCCTCAAAACATTCTGCAGCAGGAACACATATGAAAGGTCCAGCGGTGTATCTACTTTTATTATGTGGGATATATCCATTCCGAAAAATTCTGCCAGCTGAGCCTTGGTTTTTTTATTTATTTCCCTTGTGTGTTCAAGCCTTACCGGACTAAGTCTGCTCCTCTGCTTAATCAGATGTTCCATAATATCACGGTAATCCATATCCTCATCATAAACATCCGCCGCATCAATATCCGCATTTCTTGTAAGTCTTAAAATGGACTTTTCCTTGACGGTGTATTTTGGGAACATCTTTGCCGCAAAATGCAGAATCAGTTCCTCAGAAAGCATAAATGTTCCGGGTCTTGTCGGTATTTCGATTAGTCTTTTAAACACACTGTTGGTACATGAAATAATACCTATCTTGGTCTTTTTTCCGTTCTTGGCAGAAAGTATGATTATCGCATATAATTCCTTGTTGTTAAGGAACGGAAATGGCTGCTGCTTTCCCACCATCATCGGTGAAAGGAATGGTGCAATATGACTGTCAAAATAGCTTTCAAGAAGACTTCCCTCATCCACTGAAAGCTTATTAAAATTAATAATCCTTATGCCCTTGGGCTCAAGCTCTCCCATAAGCTGCTCATAAACCTTGGCTTTCTTGGTCTCAAGCTCCTTAGTCTTTTTCAAAATCGCGGAAACCTGCTGTTTACTGGTAAGCTCGGTTTTATTGTCGCGTATAACTTCGTCCGAATGCATCTGAACCATCAGCGTTCCTACACGAACCATATAAAATTCATCCAGATTGGACTGGTATATTGATGCAAAGGTCAGCCTTTCCGCAAGCGGTACCCTCGGATTGCCTGCCTCATCCAAAACCCTCTCATTGAATGAAAGCCATGAAAGCTCACGATTTCTGTAACAGCTCTTATTTTTTTCCATATTCTTTTCTTTGATTTTTTCTTTACTTTTTTCTTTATTTTTTTCTTTATTTTTATTTTTTTTGTTTCCCATCGCGTTTCCTCTCCTCCGTTCATTTCCCTATGTATCTTATTATATCCCCTATTTTTTCTGCTTGCATTAAATTTATGTAAAATATTTGTAAAATTTTCTAGCGTGTTATAAGAACCTTATCACCCTTCTTCACCCTGTCCGTTGTCATTTTATTTATTCTTTGCAGCTCCTCCACGGTTGATTTATATCTTTTGGCAATATCCCACAGGCTTTCCTCATTTGCCGCTATGTAGCCTATTATTCCCGGGAACTCTGAAAGCTCTGCACTTGTCATTTCTCTTTGTACTGCATCCGTAATAAAGTTTTCTTTATTCACCTTCATAAGCAGTATTTCAATTCCCACCACGGTTCTTACCTCTGCTTCTTCCTGTCCTATAAGGGACGCATTTATCTGGTCTACATTTAATGAAACCGAATATTCCGGTTCTTCAATTTCCTCATCAAAATTAATCACCTGCCCAAATGGTACATTACAATCAAGCGATGCAATCGGATTTAAGTCATCCGAGGATATGTAGATTACATTTGCCTTTACACAGCCCTCTATTGTAATTGAGTTTTTGTCCTTCTTTACCTCTTCAAGCACCGGCTCACCATAGGCGTAGCATATCTGCAACGGTTTTTCCATGGTATCGTCTATTTTAAATTTACTGTATCCCCTGCTCTTTACGGCGTTTTTCATTACAATCTGATTATAGGTCTTCTCCTCGCTCTTAATATCCACATGGGCTCTTGTCGAATACATATCAAGAATAACTTCCGATTCTTCCTCACTGTAAGCCTTTATATCAAGCTTTATAATTCCCTCCAGCGCAATCACTCTGTCCTCTCCATCATAATCCGGCTTCACTAAAACCGACACCTCCTGAAGACGCATCGGAATAACGGAGAACATTTCCTCATCAATACCGCCTGCCTCTAACTTTCCTTCAAACGGAATTGAAGTTTCATAGCACTGCACCACATTATTTTCATCAGCAAGATAAATTATGAAGATACCTATCTCACCCTTTATGTATATATGTTCATCCAGCAAACGTGCTTCCCTTGATTTTATTCTGACATCTTTCCAAATCAGCCTTTGGATATTCGGCTTATTCTTCGGAAGTCCTATATCTTCCTTTACTCTGTATGTATCTTCACCATCCGCCTTAAGCTGTGCAAACGTAATACACTCTTTTCTTGTATAAATATTGTCACCGGACGCACTTAATACTATTTCATCCTCCTGAACCTCATCCGAACGGCAGTTCATTTTTAACAATGCCTTTATATTAATCTTGCGGCTGTTAATAACCTTTACAGTGAAATCCTCAATTTCTATTGATGCCTTTACACCTTGAACACCTGCAGCATCACCAAGCTCAAACATTTCTTCTATCGGCAGCCTGCCTTCAAGATGCTCAAGACTGCCGTTTTCCCCGCATATATACAGCACGTCAAATGCCAGATATCCCTTGACATATTCCTTTCTGTCCAAGGTTTTCATATTCTCAATGACAGCCTCATTCGATGCACATATAAGCTTTTGGATATCGCCCTTTGCATCGGGTACATTCATATCCTCATCCACTGTTCTCATTTTGATATAGTCATTTTTCACACAGCAAAGCTGCATATTCTTTTTCACAAGCTCCATTTAAAAACCTCCCAATCTATTCAAATATAACAGGATAATCCATATTTTCTATCATAATCACAATATACGGATATGTAATTTCTTCATTGATAGTTTCTCCCTTGGATGGTCCGATAAGATTAGTATCGATATAAATGTATTTTTCAGACAGGTACAGTTCTTCAACCTGAATACTGTACCCGCTGGTTTTCTGTGCTCCATATCCGACAGCTATGTACATATTTTCTCCCGCCGTGAACACTACACGAAATTCATCCGATTTCTTTTCCTCTATTACTTCTTTAACTTCTGAGGGAAGCTGTTCATTTGAAACCACCGTAAAATCCACATCTGCGACCTTCTCCCTGCTGCTGCCCGCAATGCTGCAGCCGCAGATTGCAAGACAGACAAGCAAAACAGCAGCCGGTAAAACTGTTTTTTTTACTATTCTCATTACCCGCTTCGTCCTTTCATCAAGATATTTAATTATATTGACCGGCATTTGAAAATATGTCTTAGTTTCGCAATCCGCCATTATTTACACAATAAAAAGGTCCTGCATAATACATATCATGCAAGACCTTCTTTAATATAAGTTCATATATTATATTTATACTTCCTGTTCATCAGCCGCATCCTCATAAGCCTTAAGAATATGCATCTGAAGCTTCTCTCTTGTATCCGAGTTGATTGGATGGGCGATATCCCTGTACTCCCCATCAGAAGACTTTCTGCTCGGCATCGCTATAAATAAGCCTTTGTCACCTTCAATAACCTTAATATCGTGTACAACAAAAACATCATCAATTGTGACAGATACCACTGCCTTCATTTTGCTATCTTTTGCTACTTTCCTAACTCTAACATCTGTAATATTCATGATACTCTCTCCCAAAGTATATTTTGCATTATGCCTCATCACTGATGTCAATCAAGTCTGTCGCTACTATGATGTCAAAAATTTATGCTTCGTATCGAGATACCTGCTCGTTGACGATTTTAATCTCGCCATTCTCGCCGGTAAACTTACTATTAGCCCTGATCGTATTATGGCTTTCTACGATACAGTTCTCAATATATGAATTATCTCCGATATAAACATCATTCAAAATAATTGAATTCTTAATTGTACAATTATTTCCAATATAAACCTTCTTGTAAATTATAGAATTCTCCACCTTACCATTAATTATGCTTCCGCTTGCTACAAGGCTGTTTCTGACCTCTGCTCCGAAATTATACTTTGCCGGCGGATAATCGTCGACCTTTGTAAATACATCCGGATATTCCTTAAAGAAATATCTCCTCACATCCGGCTTGAGGAAATCCATATTGGTCCTGAAGTATGATTCAACGGTTGAAATATTACTCCAATATGAATCAAGCTTATAGCCATAAATCTTTTTTACATTCTTGTAACGTACAAGTATGTCCTGAACAAAATCAAATCTGTCCTCACTTGCAGCCTTCTCAATGAGTTCAATGAGCTGGCGGCGGCGTATTACATAGACACCTGTTGAAACCGTATTGGAGGTTGCTGCAATCGGCTTTTCCTCAAAATTGGTGATTCTGCCGTCATCATCCATATTGACAACGCCAAAACGGCTTGCATCCTCATTCTTATCGATTTTCTTAACTACTACGGTAATATCCGCTTTCTTCTCAATGTGATATTCAAGAACCTTGTTGTAGTCCAGCTTATAAATACCATCACCGGATGCTATGACAACATATGGCTCATGGCTGCTCTTTAAGTAGTCAAGGTTCTGATAAATACAATCTGCCGTACCGCGATACCAGAAACCATTATCCGCTGACATAGTCGGCGTCAGCACAAACAAACCGCCCTGTTTTCTGCCAAAATCCCACCATTTTGATGAGCTCAGGTGCTCATTTAAGGAACGGGCATTGTACTGCGTCATAACAGCAACCTTCTTGATACGTGAATTGGACATATTACTCAGTGCAAAATCAATACTGCGATAACTTCCGGCCATAGGCATCGCAGCTATTGCTCTCTTATACGAAAGCTCCTTCATCATCTTGTTATTACCACCGGCTAAAATAATACCTATTGCTTTCATTAAATATCACCTGCCTTAATAATAGTTCCACCGGCTGCCAAAACTCCATCCGGATAATCTGCTGATGTTGTTATTCCTGAAATAGCTGTATTCTTGCCCACCTTCACTCCGTCCGGAATAACTGAATTTTCTCCGATAGTTACAAGGCCTCCCTTGTAAATCTTAGGGAATTGGACATTTTCAGCCTCTTCTCCAATACCAAGCTCGCAATTGCTTCCGATGGCAACATCCTCTGCAACAATTGCACGGTTAACGGTTGTGTTCTTCTTAACAACTGTTCCCTGCATAATAATGGAATCTCTTACTACGGCCCCTTCCTCAACAATAACGCTCGAACCTATTACCGAATTGATGACTGTACCGTAAATCTCAGCGCCCTCACTGATAATGCTCTTCTCAATATGCGACTCTCCGGACAGATACTGTGGAGGAAGTGCATCGCTCTTGGTGTAAATCTTCCAGAACTCCTCATATAAGTTAAACACAGGAATGATATCAATAAGCTCCATATTAGCCTCCCAATATGAGCTTAATGTTCCTACATCCTTCCAGTATCCGTTATACTCATAAGCAAATAATCTCTTATTATGCGAAAAGCAGTATGGAATAATATGTTTGCCAAAGTCACATTCCGGCTGCTCCTTAAGCTTTATGAGTGCCTCCTTAAGAACCTTCCAGCTAAATATGTAGATTCCCATTGAAGCAAGATTGCTTCTAGGATTGGCAGGCTTTTCCTCAAATTCCGTAATCCTGTTATCTTCATCAGTAATAACTATACCAAAACGGCTTGCCTCCTCCAAAGGCACAGGCATTGCCGCTATGGTTACATCGGCATTATTAGCCTTGTGATAGTCAAGCATTACCTTATAATCCATCTTGTAGATATGGTCGCCTGAAAGAATCAGGACATATTCAGGATTGTAGGAATCCATATAATCAAGATTCTGGAAAATGGCATTAGCCGTACCGGTATACCACTCACTGTTCGTACTTTTCTCGTATGGTGGAAGCACTGTAACACCACCGACATTACGGTCGAGATCCCAAGGGATTCCTATACCGATATGTGCATTAAGTCTCAAGGGCTGATACTGCGTAAGAACGCCCACCGTGTCGATACCGGAGTTAATACAGTTGCTGAGAGGGAAATCAATTATCCTGTATTTACCGCCAAATGCAACTGCCGGCTTTGCGACCTTAGACGTCAGCACTCCGAGCCTGCTGCCCTGTCCGCCTGCAAGTAACATGGCAATCATTTCTTTTTTAATCATGTTATCACCTCGTGCCGTTAAAATTATAGATACATTATAGCATACAATTATTTTTTTGTGAATAAATTTAACAGTTTTTTTAAATATTATTAGATAATTTTGTTTACATTGACAATATGTAGTATTTATAACAATGTTTTTGCTATATTTATACAAAATAGCGGAATATATTTTATTGATAACTTGTAAAATAAAAAATACGTAAACTCAAGATTGATAATTATTTTTTATCGCATTATAATGTGATACAGGATATTTTTGTTCTTCAAAGGAGATTTGTATGTATCAGATTGATTTTAATAAGCCCTGTAACGTTCATTTTATAGGAATCGGCGGAATAAGTATGAGTGGACTTGCCAAGCTGCTTGCAGTCAAGGGCTTCAAGGTATCCGGCTCAGACAGCAGAAAATCCGACCTTACAATGGAGCTTGAGGCTGCCGGCTGCCACATATACTATGAGCAGGCTGCTTCCAATATCACACCGGATATTGACCTTGTAGTTTACACTGCTGCCATTCATGAAAATAACCCCGAGCTTATGGCTGCGCGTGCCTCCAAGGCCAATGTGATAAGCAGAGCCGAGCTCTTGGGACAGGTAATGTTAAATTATAAAACAGCCATAAATGTTGCCGGAACACATGGAAAAACAACAACCTCATCCATGATTTCCATGATTCTTATGAATGCTGCCAAGGACCCTACCATTTCACTTGGCGGAATGCTTGATGCAATCGGAGGTAATTTCAGGATTGGCAGCTCGGACGTATTTATCGCAGAGGCTTGTGAATATACCAACAGTTTTCTTTCCTTTAACCCGACAATCAGTATTATTCTTAACGTAAGAGCCGACCATCTTGACTTTTTTAAGGATATTGATGACATACGCAATTCCTTCCGTCTTTTTGCTGAGAAGCTTCCCAAGGAGGGAACGCTTATTATCAACAGTGACATTGACGATATTGAATACTTTTACAAGAACGCCGTCTGTAAAAATATAATCACCGTGGGCAGTAACCCACTAAAATCAGAGTACAGTGCCTGTGACATTACATACAATGAATTAGGTCAGGCTGCATACACCCTTATACATAATAATGAAAAAATCGGACGCATATCACTCGGTGTACCCGGTCTTCATAATGTATACAATTCTCTGGCAGCAATTGCGTGCGCGCTGGCTCTTGAAATACCTCTTGAAAACATCACTCAGGCGCTTCTTTCATATAAAGGAACGCACAGGCGTTTTGAGCGCAAGGGTGTGCTTATGCCTAACAATGTTACGATTATTGATGATTATGCACACCATCCGGATGAAATTGAGGCAACGCTTAAAAGCGCAGCAAATTACCCTCACAACAGCATCTGGTGCATATTCCAGCCCCATACATACACAAGAACCAAAGCGCTTATGGACGAATTTGCCAAAGCCTTAAGTCTTGCAGACAACGTTATCCTCACAGATATTTACGCTGCAAGAGAGACGGATAATCTTGGCATAAGTTCCGAAATATTAAGGGATAAAATTGCAGCTTTGGGGACTAAGGCGTACTACTTCAAAACCTTTGAAGAGGTACAGGAATTTGTAAAAAAGAGCTGTATTAACAACGATTTGTTGATAACTATGGGCGCCGGAAATGTAGTAGAAATCGGCGAAAATCTTTTAAAATAAAATACATATATGATTTATCCACATTATCCACATTAATCTTCATATAAATTCACATTTATGTAAGAGTTAATGTGGATTTCTTGTTGATAAATGTATCCAAATATGGGGATAAAACCTATTCCCCACCAAAAATAATTATGGTAGAATAGCTTGTATACAAGTTAATTGTGTGCTTACATTAGAAAGAGAGATTTTTACCATGAAATGTTTAACGCTTAAAGTCGATAATAGGGTGGATTACACTACCGTATCCAATGTTTTCATTGATAACTATATGCCGCAGGCCAACGGTGAGTACGTTAAGATATACTTATACCTGCTTAGGTGTATGTCCGACCCGGATATGGACATTTCAATCTCTTCCATTGCTGACAGGTTCGACCATACAGAAAAGGATGTGCTTCGCGCACTCCGCTATTTTGCAGGCAAGGGGCTTATTTCCATTGAGTATAATGACAATGATGAATTATCAGCGGTGACCTTTCTCCCTGTCAATTCAGAATTTACTATTATTAATAGGAAGCCGGATGAAAGCAGCAAGCCTTCCGACAGCTCCGGCGCCGCTGAGAGTACCGAAGCTCTTCCGCCAAAGCCTCACTACTCTCCTGCCGATTTAAAGCGTTTGTCAATGAACGAAGAACTGCAGCAGCTTTTATACATAACACAGAAGTATCTTGGCAAGACACTTACCACGAGCGAAATCAACACGATTATTTATCTGTATGAATCGCTTAATTTTTCATCAGACCTGATTGAATATCTGATTGAATACTGTGTCAACAATAATCACAAGAGCATGCGTTATATTGAGAAGGTTGCCCTTTCCTGGGCAGGTGAAGGTATAGATACCATTGAGAAAGCCAAAATCAACACCTCTCGTTACAACAGTAACGTATACTCTGTTATGAAGGCATTTGGCATCAGCGGAAGAAATCCCGCCGAGTCAGAGAGAAAGCTCATCACAAAATGGTATCAGGATTTCTGCTTCGACAACGAGATTGTACTTGAAGCCTGCAACCGCACTATCAAGGCAATCCATACCCCAAGCTTTGAATATGCCGACGCAATCCTTACCTATTGGAAAAACAACAACGTGACAAGGCTGTCCGACGTGAATTCACTTGATGAAGCAAAGCCCGCCCGTTCCGTTAAAGTATACAATTCGATAGCAAAACCGACAACTAACAAGTTTAACGATTTTCCGCAGCGTACATATGATTTTGACAGCTTAGAGCGTCAATTAATGAAAAAATTCGAATCGGAAGCAATGGAGGATTAACCCAAATGGGATTAACTAATTCACAATATGACTCAATAATGCGTATATACAATGAACGTCAGTCATATGCAAAGCGTACGGCTGCCGCGCGCAGGAAGGAAATATCTGAAAAAATACCCGAGTATGATGATATCGACAACAGGATTGCTTCGCTTTCGATAGACTTCGCGATTGCATCACTTGAAAGCAATAATGCCGGTTCACTGAATGACCTTCAAGCCCAGATATCCAAACTCTCCGCATACAGGGAGGAATTGCTTACCGGGAACGGATATCCAAAGGACTATCTTGCCCCCATTTACTTCTGCAAGGATTGTCAGGACATAGGATATGTCAACAACGAGAAGTGTCATTGCTTCAAAAAAGAAGTAATTGATTTATTATATTCAGGAACAAATGCCAAAAATATCCAAAAAGAAGAAACCTTTGAGAATTTTTCTCTCACGCCTTACTCCAAATCCTTTAAGGATTCTTCGACAAATACAAGTTCCTATGACCATATGGCGTTTGTCAGGGATACAGTTAAAAAATTTGCAGACGATTTTAATACGAATCCATCTGCCAATCTTCTATTTTACGGCAATACAGGTCTTGGAAAAAGTTTTCTTTCCAACTGTGTTGCAAATGAATTGATAAAGCAATGCCACAGCGTTATTTCGCTTAGTGCCATTGAACTATTCCACATTTTTTCAAAAAGTGAGTTTAACAGGGATGAGGAACAGGAGGAGCTTTCTGACGAGATACTCAGCTGCGACCTTCTTATTATTGATGACCTTGGAACGGAGCTTTCCAACACCTTCACAACCTCCCGCTTATTTTATTGTATAAATGAAAGGATTTTGAAGGGTAAGGCCACAATTATTTCAACTAATTTCGATTTAACTAAATTGCAGGAGCAATACTCAGATAGAATATTTTCTCGGATTATGCATTCATACAAGGTGATAAAGTTTTTTGGAAATAATATACGTTTATCCGCTTTTCACGCTTGACGAATCTTTTTCTGAGTTATATTATAAGCAACGTGATGCTTAATTATTTTACACATGGAGGATTATGAAATGCCACGTAATGATGTTATGCTGGAGACAAACCCGGTAGGTGCCCTTGGAATTATTCCGTTAAAGAGCTGTGCCGAACTTGGAGAAAAGGTTAATAAATACCTTGTAGACTGGAGAAGTGCACGTAACAATGAGCATGTAGGTACGCTTGATTTTGCCGGTTATCAGAGAGATTCCTATATTTTAGATGCCAAAACACCTAGATTTGGCTCAGGTGAAGGTAAATGTGTGCTTAATCAGTCAGTCCGTGGTTATGACCTGTTTCTTATGGTTGATGTATGTAACAGCAGCCTTGAATACAGTCTTTGCGGTGTAAAGAACAGAATGTCGCCGGATGACCACTATCAGGATTTAAAGAGAGTTATCGCCGCTGCAGGTGGTAAGGCACGCAGAATTAATGTTATTATGCCATTTCTTTATGAAAGCAGACAGCATAAAAGAACCGGCCGTGAGTCCCTTGACTGTGCGCTTATGCTTCAGGAGCTTGCTAATATGGGAGTTGATAATGTTATTACCTTCGATGCCCATGACCCGAGAGTACATAACGCTATTCCTTTAAACGGATTTGAGTCTGTTTCAGCAGCTTACCAGTTCATCAAATATCTTCTTCTTAATGTTGATGACCTTGAAATTGATAATGACCATATGATGATTATAAGCCCTGATGAAGGTGCTACAAGCCGTGCTATTTATCTTTCAAACGTGCTTGGTGTCGATATGGGTATGTTCTATAAAAGACGTGACTATTCTAAAATCGTTGACGGACGTAACCCAATCGTTGCCCATGAGTTTCTCGGCACAAATGTCGAGGGCAAGGATGTTATGATTATTGATGATATGATTTCTTCCGGTGACAGTATTTTGGATGTTGCCAAGGAATTAAAGAAGAGAAAGGCAAGACGTGTATTTGCAGCCTGCACATTCGGTCTTTTCACAAGCGGTTTTTCCAAGATTGACCAGGCATATAATGATGGCATAATTGATAAGATTCTTACAACCAACCTTGTATATCAGTCACCTGAGCTTCTTTCAAAGCCTTATTACATAAATGTAGATATGAGCAAGTATATCGCACTTCTTGTTGATACTTTAAACCATGACTGCTCTATAAGTGCTATTATTGATCCGGTTGAGAGGATTCATACAAAGGTTAAGGAATACAACGACGCAAAAAGAAAATAAGAATAATAATAATGGCGCGAGGTAAGTTAGCTTACTTTCTTGAGTTTCCGTATTTTTTATCTTAAGGTGCTATGAAGCGCAGCTTCATAAGCAATTTGCGC
>CAYOHM010000032.1:0-20527 GCA_964403785.1 uncultured Alistipes sp. | reverse complement strand
CGCCCGTGAAGACAAACGGTTTTCAAGACCGCCCCGTTATGACCACTTCGGTACCTCTCCTAACTTATTCAGTTGGCCGCTTACCAGCGACAAGTGTTATTCTATCATTATGGATTTATAATGTCAACTACTTTTTCAACTTTTTTGCAATTTTTTTAAAACATTTTCTGCAGCATCCAAATCATCAATGGTAGTTACCTTTATATTGGTATAATCACCCTCAAACACATACACGTTCAAATCGCCGTAATTCTCCATTACCATGGCATCATCAGTTATATTGCAGCGTCCTTCATCTGCAATCATCTTCTCATACGCAGCTTTTATCTTGTCAAAGCAAAACACCTGAGGCGTTTGTATCTGCCACAGGCAATTTCTGTCAGGAGTACTCGTTATCATACCATTTGCATCGACATTTTTAATTGTATCCTTAACCTTAACCGCTGCAACTGCGGCTCCATATTTATCAACCGCCTTCTGCGCTCTCTCAAGAATTGCCGTTGTGACACAGGCTCTCGCTCCGTCATGTATGTAAACATTCTGCGTTGACTCTATTGCACAAAGACCATTAAAAACAGAATTATACCTTTCTGCTCCTCCCTCAACAACCTTATGCACCTTGCTGTATTGATGTCCTGCAAGTATGTTTTCATTGAAATAAGCTATACCGCCCTTTTCAACTACAACTATTATCTCATCTATAAAGCTGTTTTGGAAACAATCCAGTGTATAACAAATCAATGGCTTCCCGTCTATCTTAAGATATTGTTTCGGGATGTCCAGACCCATTCTTTTGCCCCGGCCTCCTGCCAGAACAATCGCCGTATTTTTGTATATCATAACCTTTAATCCTCATTATAACTATCTTTCACCTAATTTAAGGTTAGGAACGGCATTAAGATCAAGCCCGCTTCGTATTCCATTCATATAATCATAATACCCTGCTGCGCCTATCATTGCAGCATTATCCGTACAATAAATCGGTGACGGACGATAGAACTTAAACCCGTTGGCATCGCAGGCCTGTATCATAGCCTCGCGCAGTGCTGAATTAGAGGCAACTCCCCCGGCTATGGCTATCTTATCAAGTCCATACTCCTTAGCACACGCTATTGTGCGTGAAACCAAAGCGTCAACTACCGCATTTTGAAATGACGCTACCAAATCCGGTCTGTTTATCTTCTCATTATGCATTTCACAGCCGTTTATATAATTCAAAGCTGCTGATTTAAGCCCGCTGAAGCTGAAATCATATGGCGCTCCATCCACCTGTGCCCTCGGAAATTCTATCGCATGCCTGTTGCCGCCTTTTGCTTCCCTGTCTATCTTGGGTCCGCCGGGATAGCCGAGTCCTACTGCTCTAGCCACCTTATCAAACGCTTCACCTGCCGCATCGTCACGGGTTCTGCCTATAATCGTATACTTGCCGTAGGCTTCAACCTTTACCAGATGTGTATGCCCACCGGAAACCACCAGACAGATAAACGGAGGTTCAAGCTCAGGATTCTCGATATAATTTGCACTAATGTGCCCTTCAATGTGATGCACTCCCACCAGAGGTTTTTTCTTTGCATAGGCAATTGCCTTTGCCTCTGCCACGCCTACAAGCAGCGCTCCGACAAGACCTGGTCCGTAGGTTACTGCAATCGCCGTAATATCATCCAGTGATGTCTGAGCTTTAACAAGAGCCTGTTCAATCACCTGATTTATCTGCTCCATATGTTTCCTTGAGGCAATTTCAGGTACAACACCGCCATATAATGTATGCAAATCTATCTGGGACGATATAATATTTGAAAGCACCTCACGTCCGTTTCTGACAACTGCCGCCGCCGTTTCGTCGCAGGAGCTTTCAATCGCAAGAATCAATATATCTTCACTATTCATCATCACTGTCTAAAGGACTGTTCTCCCAGAATAAAATCTTCCAGCGCCCGTCCTGTCCCTTTCTCAAGGTATAATCCTCGTAAATTGTTGCTGACGCACCGTCCTCACGCACTACATAAGCTGCCGATACCTTGGCATAGCTGTTGTTTTCAAATGTAAAATAGTCAGTTTTACTTTCTTTTTCTATGCTGTATGCATAAACCTTCCGCTGCAGCTTGTTGTATTCCTCAATATCAGCCTTTAGATTCTTATAAAATTCCTCCTCAGGATTATTAGCTAGCAGCTCATCATCAAAAAGCTTTCTTGCCTGTGCGCCAAGTCCTTCAATCTCGTCATCACTTAACTCCGTATAATAATATGCCTCAATTATCTGGGAATACAAATCCACAACCTCGGTTGGTATTTCCGGATAATATGACCCATCAAGGTTCTTAGCTATAAGCTTTGTAACCTTCTGAGAGCCTGTGGTCTGTACCTCGGGTGCATCCACAGTTCTGTTGGATAAATAAAAATAATAGCCTACAACAAGACAAACTATGCAAATTGGTATAATAATATTTTTAACTTTGCCCTTCATAAGCTATCCCCTCCTATAAATTCTTTTATTGTTCATCTTCAAACATCAAGGATTTACTCCATCCATCCTTAGCTGTTCTTGTATTTGGGAATATTTTCTGCACATTCTTAAGGTATTCTTCAGGCCGTACAAGTGACGGACTGTAATGTGTCAGCCACATTTCCTTTGGCTTTGCCGCCGATGCAATGCCTGCCGCCTCTTCAAAGGTCATATGCTTGTATTCTTTTGCCTTTAATATTTTATCCGGTTCGCCGTACATTCCCTCGCAAATAAAAAGGTCTGCATCCGCTGCTGCGGTGATTATGGCATCCACCGGTCTGGTATCGGTACAATATGTGAGCTTTAGTCCCTTTCTTGCTCCGCCGAGCACCATATCCTGCGTATATGATATATCGCCGTCATCAATTACTTCACCCTTCTGAAGACGGCTCCAATATTTCATCGGAACATTATTAGCATTTGCCTTTTCCACATCAAACCTGCCTGCGCGTTCAATCTTCATGGTATAACCATAGCAGATAACGGCATGATTCACCCTAAATGCCTCCAGTGTATAGCCTTCCATTTTAATGGAATGAAAATTCTCGGTTAATTCAATGAACTTTATCTCAAACGGAAGTTCAGGTGAAATCACACGCAGTGAATTAACCACCCTCTCAACGCCTTTGGGACCTATAATTGTAAGCGGTGATGTCTTGTCTGCATTACCCATTGTCAAAAGAAGTCCCGGCAGCCCGCTGATATGGTCCGCATGAAAATGTGTTATGCAAAGCACATCTATCGGCTTAAAGGTGAGCCCCTTTTCCTTAATAGCAATCTGGGTTCCCTCACCGCAGTCTATTAGTATACTGCTGCCATTATATCTCATCATAAGCGCTGTCAGCCAGCGGTTGGGAAGCGGCATCATTCCGCCGGTACCCAAAAGACAAATATCTAACATCTACATCTCCTAAAAATATCTATCATTATATTTTATATCATTTCTGTTTTTCTTACAATATCTACCGGTACTTTAAATTTTTTTGAAAGCTTGTCATAACAGTCCTCACATATATCAAATCTGTGTATTTCACCGTCTTTTTGGGAGAAATATCCCCAGTCTGCCGCAATCTCAATTACTCCCTCTTCAACTATACTGCCTTTAACCGTAAGCTTTCTTCCACACATATTGCAAATAACAGTTAGTCCTTTAGTATCTTCGTTTCTTCTCATTCTTATCCTCCATAATTGCAAATATCTGTTAATATGCTAATTATACAGAATCAGCATTTCTATTGGATAGTGGGAATAATTGTAAGTGACATAACCATACCGTCCTCCCTTGGTCTTTCATAAAAATTTTTGCGAACACCGATATTCTTAAAGCCCCTGCTCTCGTAAAGCTTAATCGCAGCCGTGTTGCTCTGTCTGACTTCAAGGAAGAAAACCTCAACACCCTTGCTTTGTGCCTCTTCAACCAGAAAATCTATAAGCTTTCCGGCAATTCCTCTCCTTCGATACTCCTCGTCCACGCATACATTTGTTATCTCCGTCTCGCCGAATACTCCCCACGAGCCGGCATATCCCGCTATATGCCCGTCCTGCTCTGCCACCACATAAATATTCTCCGGACGAGCCAAAGCATCTTCAAATGCTTCTTTTGACCAAGGTACTGAAAAATATTTTTTTTCAATCTCCGATGCCTCTAACGCATCGGCTGTACACATTTTTCTGACAAGCATCATTTATCCCCTGCTGTCTGCAGCCTTTCCTGTAATTCGCGCTCAGCCTGAGAGGCTCTCAGATAATTCGGAAGGTGCTGTGCGGCACTTTCTAATTTACCCTCTTTATAGTAAATTACGCCCAATGCGCCGACGGAGGCAGCTTTATTTCTGTTAAGGTGAGCCGGTGCTATCATATACGGCACCTTGACATTCTCCCGTATGTAAGAAATATTAGCATCCACCCCGTCCCCAAGAAAAATTACACTTTCGCCAAGTGAGTTCAGTTTTGAAACCACTTCACATATAAGCTCAATATTCTGCTGCTGCAGTACCTGAAGGCTTTCCCTGCAGCGGTAAAATCCATAATATACCTGTGTTCTTCTGGCATCCATAAGCGGACAGATTATACTGTCAGTTCCAAAAAGGTTAAATGCCATTGCGTCCATGGTCGGAATATGGATAAGGGGTTTGTCAAGTGCAAGGCCAAGACCCTTGGCTGTTGACGAACCTATTCTAAGTCCTGTGAAGGAACCCGGTCCTCCCGATACCGCAATTGCGTCAAATTCCTCTAGCTGCGTCCCACTCAGTCTGACAATTTCATCAATCATCGGCAAAAGCGTCTGGGAATGTGTCATTTTATGATTCAGTGTATATTCCGCAATCAGGGTATCTTCCGTTATAATCGCTGCCGATGCAACCGTTGATGAACTTTCAATTGCCAATATTTTCATCGGTAAATCCTCCCTGAATAGTTATTTTTCTGTAATTGAATCCCATCTCAAGATTCTTTTCGATTGTAATTTTGCAATATTCCTGCGGCATTATTTCCTCTATAAGATTCGCCCACTCCACGAGCGACACGCCATCACCATAAAAATAATCTTCATATCCTATCTCGTCCATCTCGCTTACATCGCCGATTCTATACACATCAAAATGATACAACGTAAGTCTTCCTGATTCGTAAATCTGCACGATAGTAAATGTCGGACTGTTTACCGGTTCAGAGATACCAAGTCCTGCCGCAAAGCCCTGTGTAAAAACGGTTTTGCCCACACCAAGGTCACCGATAAGTGAAATCACTGTTCCTTTTTTTACATTTTCTCCAACCGACCTTCCCAGATTAAAGGTTTCCTCGGGACTGTCGGTTATAAATGTTTTAACATTACTTTCCATATTATAATTTAACCTTCTTAATAGAGGAGTTCTTTAATATTGTGACAAGTTCATCAAGCTGCCCGCCTATGTCCCTCTTTGGGAAAATGTACGCGCGCACACCGGTCACATAAAGGATTATTGATTTGCCGGTATCACATACCTTCATAATTTCATTTAAAGGAATAACTGCCTTTGCATCATCCTGTGAAACCGTAATTTCTCCGTCAGTCAGCGTATAGCTTATCGGCTTCTTAAAGGAAGGCGTAAGCTTCACCTGCTGAAAGGATTTAAAATAAATTCTTACCGGAGTTATTATCGTAAAAAATAATCCCAGAAATCCCGTTATAAGTATGTAAGATACATTTGCGTCCTGTTTTACGGCAAAAAAACATAGCACAAGCAGGACCACGCCCATTACAAGGCTGATTATCCCCTGAAAATTGCGATAATTATGATAGATATTGTAATCAAACATATCCTTTGTTGTAATCTGTGTTTCAAATTGTACCACAAAATCACCTCTTAATCCAAAATCATGGTAAGCTGAATCCTCTGTCTGTTAAGGTCAACGCTCATCACCTTTACTTCAACTATATCTCCGACGCTTACCACATCGAGAGGATGCTTTACAAATTTTTTATTGGTAAGCTGTGAGATATGAACAAGTCCATCCTGGTGTACACCTATATCGACAAAAATTCCAAAATCTATAACATTTCTTACTGTTCCTTTTAAAACCATGCCCGGCTCTAAATCCTTCATTTCCATAACATCGGTTCTTAAGATGGGCTTCGGCATTTCATCTCTCGGGTCACGCGCAGGCTTTTCAAGCTCTTTTACAATGTCCTCCAGCGTAATTTCGCCAACACCGAGCTCATTTGCAAGCTTACTGATGTCCTTAACCTTCTTTGAAAGACCCGCGAGCTCTCCGTTTGTGATGGAATTCAAATCGTAACCGAGCATATTAAGGAGTTTTTCTGCCGCCTCATAGCTTTCAGGGTGCACACTTGTGGCATCCAACGGATTTTTTCCGCCTGAAATCCTCATAAAACCGGCACACTGCTCAAATGCTTTCGGTCCGAGCTTTGATACCTTCAAAAGCTGTTTTCTGTCCGTAAATCTGCCGTTTTCTTCCCTGTATGTTACAATATTCTTTGCAATCACCTTGGATACACCTGAAATATATTCAAGGAGGGATGCCGATGCAGTATTAAGGTCAACGCCAACCTTATTTACACAATCCTCCACTACATCTCCCAATGTTTCTGACAGCTTCTTCTGATTCATGTCATGCTGGTACTGTCCGACTCCGATTGATTTAGGATCAATCTTAACAAGCTCCGCAAGCGGGTCCTGAAGTCTTCTGGCGATTGATACCGCACTTCTTTGTGCTACGTCAAAATCAGGAAATTCCTCCGTTGCAAGCTTACTCGCGGAATAAACAGAGGCTCCCGCCTCACTTACAATAATATATTCTACCTTAGTGTCAAGCTCCTTTAACAATTCAACAATCACTGCCTCCGACTCCCTCGAAGCAGTACCATTGCCGACGGAAATTAGTGAAACATTATATTTTTTTATGAGTTTTTTTAATTCCTCCTTAGCCTCTTTAACCTTGTTATGCGGCATAGTCGGATAAATTACCTTGGTATCAAGCACCTTGCCTGTCGGGTCAACAACTGCAAGCTTGCATCCCGTCCTGAAAGCCGGATCCCATCCAAGAACAACTCTTCCCTCAATCGGCGGCTGCATAAGTATCTGTTCAAGATTCTTTGAAAATACTTTAATAGCGCCATCCTCCGCCCTCTCTGTAAGTTCGTTCCGAATCTCACGCTCAATTGCCGGAGCAATAAGCCTGTCATAGCTGTCGGCGATAACTTCTCTTAAAATAGGACCTGTCCGGCTGTTATCGCGTATAATCACCCTGCTCTCAAGAAAATTTATAATTTTCTCAACCGGTGCATTAATCTTGACCGTTAAAATTTTCTCAGATTCTCCACGGTTAATGGCAAGAACCCTGTGGCCTGCCATTTTGGCAACATTTTCTTCAAATTCATAGTACATTTCATATACGCTTTGAAGTTCCTTGTCCTTAGCCGTACTTGTAAGTACGCCCTCCTTCATTGTAAGATTTCTGATATATGTCCTGTAATCAGCTTCGTCTGAAATACTCTCTGCAAGTATATCCTTTGCACCTGCTATTGCATCCTCAACCGTGAGAACCTCCTTCTCCTCGGATAAATACTGCTTTGCAAGCTCTGTGACAGGCTCGCTTGTCATCTGAAGAATTATAATATTAGCTAAAGGCTCAAGTCCCTTTTCCTTTGCAACCGTGGCTCTTGTTCTTCTTTTTGGGCGGTACGGGCGGTAAAGGTCCTCTACTGCCACCTGTGTCTGTGCTGCAAGTATCTGTGCCCTAAGCTCCGGTGTGAGTGCTCCCTGCTCCTCGATGCTGGCAATAACTGCCTCTTTTCTTTCTTCAAGTGCTCTCAAATATTTCAAACGCTCATCAAGATTTCTGAGCACCTCATCATTAAGTGAACCTGTAACTTCCTTTCTGTATCGCGCGATAAAAGGAATCGTATTACCCTCATCAATAAGTTTAACCGCTGCTTCTGCCTGTGAAACTTTAATATTAAGTTCTTTGGCTATCTGATTAATAATATCCATATATACCTCATAATCCTTTAATAATTAGCAGCCTGCAAAACCGACTGCATTTTTATCAATTATAATTGATTATTTTAATTGTCGCAAGGTTTGGATTATGATATTATATAAAATACAAGCAATAAAAGGCTTGAGTTTCCGTATTTTTATTTTAAGGTGCTATGAAGCGTAGCTTCATAAGCAATTTGCGCGAGAATTGCGCAAAGTAAGCTAGCTTACTTATCGCAATTCTTGTGCAAAATTACCATATCACTTTGTGATATGTACCTTAAAATAAAAATACGGAAACTCAAGATAAAAGGAGCTTATTATGGAAGAATTAAGAAATCAGCAAAGAACCGGTGATAAAATTGCCGTCTTTTCCCTTGTTATCAGCGTAATTGCGATTCCGATGAGCATCGGAATCATACCGGGAATACTTCTTGGTATTCTTGCAATCACACTTGGAATCATATCCAAAATCAATTATGAGAGCTTTAACCTGAATAATATTCTCGGAATTGTTTTTGGTGCAATAGCGATATTTTTATCCTCAGTTGTCTTTTTGGGAACTATTATGCTGCTTAAAGAGCCGGAGGTTCTTGAACAGCTTTCTCAAATGATGGAGATGTATTATTCTTATTAAAGCATCCCGTCAAGGCAGCACAAAGCCCTCCGAAAATCCGGCTGCACTATCCAGCGTGGATTTTCGGAGGGCTTTTATCAGCATATACCGCGAAATTACTCTCCCAGGTATGCTTTCTTTACCGAATCATTATTAAGTAAATCCTGTGCCTTTCCCTCAAGTACAATCTTACCGGTTTCAAGCACATAACCTCTGTCGGCAATCGATAATGCCTTCTTGGCATTCTGCTCTACAAGAAGAACTGTCGTTCCGCCCGCCGATATTTCCTGAACAATCTTAAATATCTCATTTACAAAAATCGGCGAAAGACCCATTGAAGGCTCATCCATAAGAATAATCTTAGGGTGTGACATAAGTGCACGTCCCATTGCCAGCATCTGCTGTTCGCCGCCGGACAATGTACCGGCAATCTGGTTTTTCCTTTCCTCAAGACGCGGAAATCTCTGGTATACGGTTTTTAACGTTTCCTCAATTTCATTCCTGTCTTTTCTGGTATATGCACCAAGCTTTAAATTCTGATAAACCGAAAGATTAGCAAAAACCCTTCTTCCCTCAGGAACATGTGCCATACCCATTGAAACGATTTTATGTGCCGGAATTTTGGTAATATCCGTTCCCTCAAATATTACAGAACCCTTTTTAGGAGTGAGAAGTCCTGTGATAGTGTGCAGTGTTGTAGTCTTTCCGGCACCGTTTGCGCCGATAAGTGCAATAACCTCACCCTGATTTACCTCAAGTGATATTCCCTTTATTGCCTGGATCATACCATAGTATACTTCCAGGTCATTTATTGTAAGCATTGCCATGATATTATCCTCCTATTCTCCAAGATATGCTTTAATAACCTCGGGGTCATTAAGCACGGTATTGGTGTCACCCTGCGTAAGAACCTTTCCGAAGTTAAGCACCGTAAGTTTCTCACAAATACCCGATACAAGCTTCATATCATGCTCAATCAGGAGTATCGTCATTTTAAAATTATCCCTTACAAAACGGATCGTATTCATAAGCTCAAGCGTTTCATTCGGATTCATACCTGCCGCAGGCTCGTCAAGCAGCAAAAGCTTCGGGTTGGTTGCCAGCGCCCTTGCAATCTCAAGCTTTCTCTGCTGTCCGTATGGAAGGTTTTCTGCAAGAGTTTCTGCATATTTATCCAAATCGAATACCTTCAGAAGCTTATATGCCTCCTCGTCCATTTCCTTCTCCACCTTGAAATATGAAGGAAGGCGCATAATTCCTGCAAATGTCGAATATGGATGTCCGTTGTGCAGTCCCACCTTAACGTTGTCAAGCACCGATAAGCCTTTAAAAAGACGGATATTCTGGAAGGTTCTGGCAATTCCGGCTTTGTTTATATCTATCGTCTTTTTGCCTGTAATGTTATGTCCGTCAAGAAAAATCTTACCCTCATCCGACTTGTAAACACCTGTGAGAAGATTAAATATGGTTGTCTTTCCGGCTCCGTTTGGCCCGATAAGACCATAGAGCTCACCTTCCTGTATTGTAAGATTAAAGTCATCAACAGCTCTCAGACCGCCGAAGGAAATGCTTAAATTTTTAACCTCTAACATTGCCATAATCAAGCCCCTCCCTTCTGAGCTGCATTTGAGTTTCTGCCGTTCTTTAATTTATCAACTATCCTCTTTCTGAACTCAACGCTCTTTGGTGCCCAGTTAAAGAGCATCATTGCAATAAGTACAATTGAGTATATGAGCATTCGGTAATCCGAAAGTCCACGCAGCACCTCCGGAAGTAATGTAAGCAGAACAGCGGCAATAATTGAGCCCCTGAAGCTTCCCATACCGCCGAGCACAACAAATACCAGAATCGTAATTGACATATTGTATCCAAAGTTAGCCGGTGTTGCCGTTACGGTCGAAAGATTATGTGCATAGAGCACTCCTCCTGCGCCTGCGATTGCCGCAGATATCGTAAACGCCATAAGCTTATACTTTGTAATGTTAATTCCTACGGATTCCGCTGCAATCCTGTTATCCCTGATTGACATAATTGCACGTCCGCTTCGTGAATTGACAAGATTATGTACTATAAATAAAGCTACAAGGATAAGTACTATGCCAATTGTAAAATTGGAGAGGTTTGAAATACGGTTTATTCCCTTTGCTCCATTTACCAGCCATACGCCCGTCGCGTCATCCAGCTCTATTGACTTACCGTCAGAGAAGGCAAAATGAAAGCCGTCCTTGTCCTTTGCTACATATAAAACATTTATGATATTTTTGATAATTTCACCAAATGCAAGGGTCACTATCGCGAGGTAGTCACCGCGAAGTCTTAAAACAGGAATTGCAATAAGGAAGCCAAAAACTGCTGCCACAATAATTCCCGTTGCCAAAGCTATAAGAAATAACACAATGTCACTGCTTATGCTGTCTCTTAAAAGCTTTGAAACAAAAGCACTTGAAAATGCTCCGACACACATAAATCCGGCATGTCCCAGACTCAGCTCCCCAAGATAACCTACACAAAGATTAAGTCCGATTGCAACAAGGGAATATGTGCACATCGGAACCAGAAGTCCCTTAATAAGCGAAGATACACTTCCCGCCTTCATTAAAACTTCTACTGCGATATATACAAGGATAACCAAAGCATAGGTTATAAGCTGGCTTCTTGTACTCTTTTTAATTGACTTAAAACTAAACCTTTTATTGTCTGCCATGGCTCTCCTCCTTATACCTTCTCATTAATCTTTTTGCCGAGGATTCCGGTAGGCTTTACAAGCAATACCAGAATAAGCACTGCAAATACAATCGCATCCGAAAGCTGTGACGAAAAATATGCCCTTCCCAAAATTTCTATTATGCCTAACAAAATACCGCCGATAAGCGCTCCCGGAATCGAACCGATTCCACCGAATACCGCAGCCGTAAATGCTTTGATACCGGGCATTGAGCCGGTGTAAGGGGTAAGCGTAGGATATGCCGAGCAGAAAAGCACTCCGGCAACCGCCGCAAGTCCCGAACCGATAGCAAAGGTAAGTGAAATAATCGCATTTACATTTATTCCCATAAGCTGTGCCGCATCCTTATCCTCCGATACCGCAAGCATTGCCTGACCGGCTTTTGTTTTCTTTATAAAGAGCATAAGCACAGCCATAATAACCAGACAAACCAGCACGGTTACAATAGTTGTACCGGAAATCTTAAGTGCTCCGCCCGCCAGTACGATTGAAGGCAGCGTAACAACATTTGAAAATGACTTTGTATCCGCGCCAAAAACCAGCAATGCTGCATTCTGAAGAAAATAGCTCACACCGATAGCCGTAATGAGGACCGCCAGTGAAGCAGCTCTTCTAAGCGGCTTATATGCTACTTTCTCAATAACTATACCCAGCACCGTACATATAATAATCGAAATCACAACTGCTGCCATTGGATTAAGACCGTATCGTGACATTGCTACAAACACCACATAACAGCCAACCATAATGACATCACCGTGAGCAAAATTAAGCATCTTGGCGATGCCATATACCATTGTATAACCCAAAGCTATGATAGCATATACGCTGCCAAGGCTTATTCCGTTAATCAGGTAAATCAAAAAATTCATAATTACACCTCGTTCTTTCCGGCATACTACCAAAGTGCATACCCATTCTATTGTATATTATCATAGAAATTATGCGCAGACAAGAATTTATATATAAAAAAGGGAACCGGATTTGATTAAATCAAACCGCAGTCCCCTTTTGGACATCATACTTTATTAATATGTCAATTACTCAACTGATACGTAAGTGCCATCCTTAATGATAACAGCCATAGGAGCCTTAGAAACTGCACCTGATGCATCCCATGTCATTCCTGAGCCTGTAAGACCATCAACAGAAATCGTAGGCATTACGTTCTTTAATGCCGTACCGATTTCAGAAACGCTCTGGTCAGGTGTAACGCCTGCTGCCTCGATAGCTGCCTTGATGATATAAATTGCATCATAGCCATCTGCTGCGAACTGAATAGGTGTTTCGTTGTAAGCAGACTGATACTTTGAAACAAATGATACAGTAGCATCATCCTTTGCATCTGCTGCAAACGGTGTCAGGAGATATACTCCCTCTGCAAGACTTACATCAAAGTTCTCAACACCGAGAATACCGTCCATACCATCTACACCAAAGAAAATAGGAGAATAACCCATTGCATTTGCCTGTGTGAATACAATGGATGCTTCTGTATAGTAGAATGGCAGGAATACTAATTCTGCACCTGCTGACTGGCACTTCTGAAGCTGTGTAGAGAAATCCGTCTTAGAGTCTTCCGTGAAAGCTTCCTCTGCTACGATTTCAAGACCCTTAGCAGTAGCTTCCTTAACAAATGTTTCCTCAATACCTGATGAGTAAACACTTGAGCTGTCATAGATAATACCAATCTTTGAAGCAAGGCCATTCTCAGCGATATAATCTGCTGATGCAGTACCCTGGTTAGGATCTGTAAAGCATACCTGGAATACATTGTCATTATAAATTACGTCTGTTGATGATGCTGACGGTGTTATTTCAAACATACCATCTGCTGCTGTCTTATCAGCAACTGCAATACAAGGAGTTGTTGTAACAGTTCCCATAAGAATCTGCATCCCCTGATCCTTTAATGAGTTATAAGCATTTACAGACTTTTCTGCATCATGCTGGTCATCCTCTGTAAGGAACTTAATCTGGTAGCCATTGATACCGCCTGCTGCGTTTATCTCATCAACCGCAATCTGAGCACCATTCATAGCTGCTAAACCGTAAAGTGCTGCTCCGCCTGTCATAGGACCGATACCACCGATTACAAATGCTGCATCTGTGGACGCATCCGTACCTGTTGAGCCATTTGCTGAGCCCGCTGTGCCTGCTGTGTCATTGCTGCCGCATGCTGCAACTGACAAGGACATAGCTCCGACTAATGCAAGAGACATTAACTTTTTAAATGTTTTTTTCATAAATATTCCTCCTTCACCTTTCGGCTATTTACTGTCAAATAATACACATGAGCTTGCTGTTTGTCAAGTGTGAAATGCCCTCGTTTAATATTGCATCAAAATTAATACACGATATATGTCATTTTTTACATAAGGAATTTCTGAGCCATTTTTATAGCCCTTTCGATAACCACATCCGTATTGTAATGCTGCCATTCGCCCCATCTTCCGAGGCCGAATATTTTATTTGCCCTAAGACTCTGCAAAATCATCGACATATTTTCATTTTTGCCAATGGTGTTAAGCGGATACGCATATTCATTATGATAAAATATACACTCTTCACGGTTATATTTGAAGAATCTTGGCGCTGAGGTTTCGGTCCAATAGCCTCTTACGCCGGGCTGAAAATTTTTTCTTACAAGTGCACGATGGTGCAGTATACTCTCATCCGGATAGTAAATCCACTGTGCCTGTGTATCTATATCATCCGGAGAGTAACCCAGATATA
This sequence comes from uncultured Alistipes sp., assembly GCA_964403785.1. Classification (GTDB taxonomy): domain Bacteria; phylum Bacillota; class Clostridia; order Lachnospirales; family Lachnospiraceae; genus MGBC120314. Next base: position 6,467 of record CAYOHM010000032.1, on the reverse strand, counting down.
TACCGGTGCTCTTAAGGCTCTGTATTGCCGTGACAATTTCCTGCGTAATACCCTGTATGGATGTAATTGACGGCAGCGGAATCGTATTAATGATATATTCTCCGCAATATTCGTCATTTACCGTTCTCTCCGTCACATCAAGCTTTCTTACATATTCGGCATATACGATATTATCCTTTATCTCATCAGCCATTCTGAGGAAAACATCTCCAAAGCCTCCCCACTTAGGGTAATAGAACTCGGCATGTCCCGGCTCCGTACCGTACGCACGATGCTCGGCACAGCTTTTGAGGGTTTCTTCATAGGAAACATTCGGAAGCTTTTCAAGCCAGTAGGTTCCTAACTCATCCAGCAATTCTCCGTACAATTTGCGATTATATGGGAGCATATAATTATCTGCAACTGCTTTTCCCAGCTTCCAGTATATCCAGTCCGTAAACTTTGACGGCATTGGCTCACCATTATTGCACCCCGCAGCCTTTATCGAATCCAGATACATGTCCTGAAGCTCACTGCTAAGCTGCCATATATTTGCCTCAAAGGGATGACCTATAAGCGTATTGTGAATAAAAATCTGCGAATCACGGCTATATTTATTCCACTCCCTGCGCGGTCTGAATTTAAAAATGAAATCCAAAACCTCCGGACATCTGGTGTCAAGAAAATGGCCGCCTCCGACATCAATGGCACCGCTGTCAAGCTTTTCACTTCTGCAGAGTCCTCCTGCCTCCCTGAGGCGCTCAAGCACAAGGAAATCGTTTATATTGTTTTGTTTCAGGACATTGGCAAATGTAAGACCCGCCGGTCCGGCTCCAAGTATCAGGAATTTAACATTTATCATAACCCTTCCTCCTTAATCACTCGTCATTTAGTTCTTAACCTGTTTCTCATGCTCTTTAAGCTGAAATAAAATATTAAGCGCCTCCGTTACCGACTTGAACTTAAGCACCGACTCAGAACCGGTATAAACAATAGGCACCTCAACACCCTTCCTGTCCCTGCAGTAATACCGCATCTCCGTCTGGTACATATGCCCCGTAGAGAGAAACTTATCCAAATCCATTTTCTTAAGGACCTGTGCCCTGAAAGCCTCATATCCGCTGGTCATATCCTTCAATTCGGTTCCAAGGACCATATTGGATAAAACCGTTCCTCCACGGCTTAGAAACAGGCGGTACAAGGGCAGATTCTTTACTCCTCCTCCCTTGATAAAGCGCGAGCCCCACACACAGTCATAACCCTCGTCGAGCTTTTCGATAAATTTATGAAGTTCCGCGACATTATGGCTTCCTCCGGCGTCCATTTCAATAATAAAGTCCGCACCTTCCTCTATTGCCACTTTAAAACCATAAAGATAACAGGTTGCAACCCCATGGGATTCCTTGTAGAACACCAGATGCAGGCGTTCATACTCCTTCATTGCTTCGCGGATTATATTCTCCGTTCCATCCTTTGAATACGAATCCATTATAATATATAAGTGCATAGGTCTTTCTTCATAAGCCATAACCTGCTCAATAGTTGACCTGATTGTTAATTCTTCATTTGCCGCCGGCATTACAATTGAATATTTACTCATTGTATATTCTCCCTGACTATTTATCCAAGTATTTCTTCAAATATTTGCCCGTATAAGAATTCTTTACGCGGCAAATCTGTTCGGGCGTTCCCTTTGCGATAACAGTGCCACCCCTGTCACCGCCCTCAGGTCCCATGTCAATAATATAATCGGCTGTCTTTATCACGTCCAGATTATGCTCGATTACAACAACCGTATTGCCTCCCTCTGCAAGTTTGTGCAAAATATCTACAAGCTTATGCACATCGGCAAAATGCAGACCCGTTGTCGGCTCATCAAGAATATAAATCGTCCTTCCGGTGCTTCTTCTGCTGAGCTCAGCCGCCAGCTTTATACGCTGTGCCTCGCCTCCCGACAACTCTGTGGAGGGCTGTCCGAGCTTTATATATGAAAGTCCCACATCATTGAGCGTTTCTATCTTTCTCCTGATTGAAGGTACGTTCTCAAAAAATTTTACTGCCTCCTCAACCGTCATGTCAAGCACATCGTATATACTTTTATCCTTATATTTAACCTCAAGAGTTTCCCTGTTATAACGTCTGCCGTGGCAAACCTCACATGGCACATAAACATCCGGAAGAAAATGCATTTCAATCTTGATAATTCCATCGCCTGAGCACGCCTCACAGCGCCCTCCTTTAACATTGAAGGAAAAACGTCCCTTGGTATATCCCTTTGCTTTGGCATCACTTGTCGCGGCAAACAAATCTCTAATCTGGTCGAATACTCCCGTATAGGTCGCAGGATTGGACCTTGGTGTGCGTCCTATCGGTGACTGGTCAATATTTATCACCTTATCAAGCTGCTCAAGTCCGGTAATATCATCATGTTCGCCTGCGATTGCCCTTGAATGATTTAGTGATTTAGATAAATGCTTGAACAAAATCTCATTTATAAGTGAACTCTTTCCCGAACCCGATACACCCGTAACACAGGTAAATACACCAAGCGGAATATCAACATCAATGTTCTTAAGATTATTTTCTCTTGCACCCTTTACGGTAATAAAGCCCGTCGGCTTTCGTCGCTTTGACGGAACGGGAATCTTGATTTTACCGCTGAGATATGCACCGGTAATCGAATTTTCGTTTTCCATTATTTCCTTTGCCGTTCCGACAGCAACCACCTCACCGCCGTGTTCTCCGGCGCCCGGTCCTATATCTACGATGTAGTCCGCCGCATACATAGTATCTTCGTCATGCTCAACTACAATAAGTGTATTTCCCAAATCCCGCAAATGAGTAAGTGTTGCCAATAATTTGTCATTATCTCTCTGATGCAGTCCGATGCTCGGTTCATCAAGGATATATGCTACTCCTACAAGACCTGAGCCTATCTGCGTTGCAAGACGTATTCTCTGGGCTTCACCTCCCGACAGTGTGCCGGTGGCACGCGAAAGGCTGAGATAGTCCAGTCCCACGTCCATCAGGAAGCCTATTCTGCCCTTAATCTCCTTGAGAATCTGACCGCCTATCATAAGCTGGCGCTCGTCAAATTGTACTCCCTCGAGAAAATTGGACAAATCCCTTATTGACAGATTTGTCATCTCATATATATTTCTGTCAGCCACAGTAACCGCAAGTGATTCCCTTTTAAGACGCTGTCCATGACACAGACCGCATGGCGTAAACTGCATAAAGGTTTCATATTCCGCCTTGGTACTCTCAGCAGAGGTTTCACGATAACGCCTCTCTACATTTTCAATAAGTCCTTCAAAGGCTACATCATAGACTCCCTCTCCACGCTGACCCTTATAATGAACCTTTACGCTGTGCCCGCCTGTTCCGTTAATGATTATATTTCTAATATCATCGGGATAATCCTTAAACGGCGTACTCAGTGAAAAATTATATTCATCGCAAAGCGCCTCCATTATCGCTCTTGAAAAACTTCCCTTATCCGTAACCGACTGCCAGCCCGGCACAACAATCGCGCCCTCATCAATACTAAGAGTTTCATCAGGAATAATGAGTCTTATATCAAATTTCATCTTATAGCCAAGTCCGAGGCACTCAGGGCAGGCTCCAAACGGATTATTGAAGGAAAAGCTTCTCGGCTCTATTTCCGCTATGCTTATATTACAATCCGGACACGAAAAGCTCTGGCTGAAATTCATTTCTTCACCATCAATCACGTCAACCGTCATCAGACCCTCCGACAGCTTCATAACATTTTCAATGGAATCTGTGAGTCTTTTTTCAAGTCCCGGTTTGATTGCAACACGGTCAACTATAATATCAATATTGTGCTTCTTATTCTTATCAAGCTTTATCTCGTCCGACAATTCGTACATAATATTATCTATTCTTGCACGGACATAGCCGTTTCTTTTAGCCTGCTCCAAAAGCTTTGAATGTTCGCCTTTGCGTCCTCTGACAACAGGAGCAAGAAGCTGGATTCTGGTTTTCTCAGGCAGCTCAAGAAGCTGGTCAACTATCTGGTCAATGGTCTGCTTCTTTATTTCACGTCCGCAGTTCGGGCAATGAGGTGTACCTATTCTTGCATACAAAAGCCTCATATAATCATATATCTCGGTAACCGTTCCGACAGTAGAGCGTGGATTGCGGTTGGTTGACTTCTGGTCAATGGAAATAGCGGGCGAAAGCCCTTCAATGCTCTCAACATCCGGCTTTTCCATCTGTCCGAGAAACATTCGTGCATAAGAGGATAAGGACTCCATATACCTTCTCTGCCCCTCCGCATAAATCGTATCAAATGCAAGCGAGGACTTACCTGAACCACTCAGACCCGTGAGTACAACCAGCTTATCACGCGGAATATCCACGGACACATTCTTTAAATTATGTTCATTCGCTCCCCGTATTCTAATAAACTTGTTTTCCTTCTTATTATCAGACATTATCTACCTCCTGCAGCTGCTTTCTGACCTCAATCATCCTGTCACGAAGAACTGCCGCGCTTTCAAAATCAAGCTCTGCCGCAGCCTTATGCATTTTCTTTTCTATCTCACCGGCAAGCTTTTTCAATTCCTTGACACTCATTGACTCCAAATCTTTTTGATTATTATCCTCAATCTCAACTGCCTTGGAAATACTGATTAAATCCCTGACAGCCTTTTTAATTGTGGCAGGAGTAATACCGTGTTCCTCATTATACTGCTGCTGTATACATCTTCTTCGATTCGTCTCATCAATAGCCCTTCTCATTGAATCAGTTATATTATCCGCATACATAATAACATGCCCCTCCACATTACGTGCCGCACGTCCGATAGTCTGAATCAATGATGTTTCCGAGCGAAGAAAGCCCTCCTTATCCGCATCAAGAATTGCGACAAGGGTAATCTCCGGAATATCCAGTCCTTCCCTCAAAAGATTAATTCCCACCAAAACGTCAAAAATATCCATACGCATATCCCTTATTATCTTGGCTCTTTCGAGGGTGTCGACATCCGAATGCAGATACTTCACGCGTATGCCAAGCTCCTTCATATAATCGGTAAGGTCCTCTGCCATCTTTTTGGTAAGAGTTGTAACCATCACTTTATTTTTCTTTGCCACTTCTTTATTTATCTCGGAAATCAAATTATCTATCTGGCCCTCTACCGGCATAACGGTAACCTCGGGGTCCAAAAGTCCCGTAGGTCTTATAATCTGCTCCACCCTTAAGAGCTCATGTTCCGCCTCATACTTAGATGGTGTTGCCGAGACAAACAGCATACGGCTTATTTTATTTTCAAATTCATTGAAATTAAGAGGCCTGTTATCCTTTGCAGACGGAAGTCTGAAACCATAATCGACCAGTGTGGACTTTCTGGACTGGTCGCCGGAGTACATCGCACCAATCTGCGGAACAGTAATATGGGACTCATCAATTATTATCAGGAAATCCTCCGGAAAATAATCCATAAGCGTATATGGCGGCGTCCCTGCCTCCAGCCCCGACAAATGTCTTGAATAATTCTCTATGCCTGAACAAAAGCCTGTTTCACGCATCATTTCAATATCAAAATTTGTTCTTTCTTCAATTCGCTGAGCCTCAATAAGCTTGTCCTCGCTCTTAAAAAAAGCAACCCTTTCCTTTAACTCCGCCTTAATGGTTTCAATCGCCCTTTCCATCTTCTGCGGAGCAACAACATAATGTGAGCCCGGAAAAATTGCGACATGTTCAATGTAATTCTTAATCTCGCCTGTCACAACATCTATCTCACATATTCTGTCTATTTCATCCCCAAAAAATTCAATTCTGAATGCCGTATCTCCCGAATAAACCGGAAATACCTCAATAACATCCCCTCGAACCCTGAAGGTTCCTCTCTTAAAATCCATATCGCTGCGGTCATACTGAATCTCTATAAGCTTCTTAATCAGCTCATCACGGTCCTTCTCCATACCCGGACGAAGTGAGATAACCATCTCTTTATAATCAATCGGCGCTCCCAGTCCGTATATGCAGGAAACACTGGCAACTATTATCACATCACTTCGCTCCGAAAGTGCTGCCGTAGCTGAATGGCGAAGCTTATCTATCTCATCATTCACCGACGAATCCTTTGCTATATAGGTATCGGTGGACGGCACATACGCCTCCGGCTGGTAATAATCATAGTAGCTCACGAAATACTCTACGGCATTCTCAGGGAAAAACTCTTTAAATTCGCTGTAAAGCTGTGCTGCTAACGTTTTATTGTGCGCTATTACCAAGGTAGGCTTATTAAGTCTTGCAATAACATTAGCCATTGTGAAGGTCTTACCTGAACCTGTAACACCAAGCAGGGTTTCAAACTGGTTCCCCTCCTCAAAGCCCTTTACCAGAGCCTCTATCGCCTGTGGCTGGTCACCGGTCGGCTGATACTCGCTGTGCAATTTGAAAATGGCGTGTGCATCTTGCACAAATAACACCTCCCAATCCATAGTAAAAAAGTTCG
>CAYOHM010000031.1:0-20652 GCA_964403785.1 uncultured Alistipes sp. | reverse complement strand
GCAGCGGTACATAAGGCAGCACAATACGCTGCCAAAGTACCGGCGGCGAACAATTGCCGAATAATCGCACCTATATGCCTGCACACGCCGTAGTCTTGCTATCAGCTAATAAACTTAATGAAGGAAAGGATGCATTAATATGTTTATTAAACCTAAGGATGGCGCCCCATGCTGGTGTAAGTCCGGAAAGTCCTATGGCGAATGTCACAAGGATTTTGATAAGAAGCTTTCTAATTTAAAAATTTCCAAGAAAAAAATACCGCCGAGAAAAATAATTAAAAATGAGGAACAGATTCAAGGCATAAGACTTAGCAGCAAGATTAATATTGCAGTCCTTGACTGTGTTGCTGCAAATATTAAGGCAGGAATGTCAACGGAGGATATTAATACACTGGTTCATAATAAAACCATTGAAATGGGAGCAATTCCGGCACCTCTTAATTATGAGGGCTTTCCAAAGAGCGTCTGTACTTCAATAAACAGTCAGGTATGCCATGGTATTCCCTCACAGGAGGATATTTTGCAGGAGGGCGATATCATTAATGTTGATGTATCTACAATTTATAACGGATATTATTCGGATTCCTCAAGGATGTTCCTTATAGGAGAGGTTGACCCGGAAATGAAAAGGCTTGTTGATGTCGCCAGGGAATGTATAAATGTCGGCTTAAAGGAAGTTAAGCCATGGCAGCATATTGGCAATGTCGGTGCGGCTGTCAATGATTTTGCCACGGCAAACGGTTATACTGTTGTAAGGGAAATAGGAGGACATGGAGTGGGACTTCAATTCCATGAAGACCCATTTGTGAGCTTTGTGAGCAAAGCGGGTACGGGAATGATTATGGCACCCGGAATGGTATTTACAATTGAGCCAATGATTAATATGGGTGAGGCGGACATATTTATAGATTCACAAAACGGCTGGACCGTATATACGGATGATAATCTGCCGTCAGCACAGTGGGAGGTAACTGTTCTTGTGACCGAGGAGGGCTACGAGATTCTTACCTATTAAGGAGTATTATGAGCGAAATACAGATACGCAATGTCAGTAAAAGCTATGGCAGAAGAGAGATATTAAAAGATGTTTCAATGGATATAAACAGCGGTGAGGCAGTTGCAATTCTCGGCGCAAACGGCAGCGGTAAATCGACCTTTCTTAAGATTATTTCGGGCTGTCTTAATGCTGATGCCGGAAGCGTGATGTGCTTGGGAAGGGACGCCTTTAAGGATAATAAGGTATTTTCTGAGCTTGTAGGTTATGTTCCGCAGGATAATTCCCTTATGGAGGAAATGTCCGTTATGGATAATCTGAAATTCTGGTATTGTGACAGCGGGCGTGATATTGGTGAGGATTTTGAAAGCGGAATATTAAAAGACTTCGGACTTTTTGAATATAGGAAAATGCCTGTAAAAAAGCTTTCGGGCGGAATGAAAAAAAGGCTGGCTATTGCCTGTGCGCTGGCAAAGAATCCTAAAGTATTAATACTTGATGAACCGTCAGCAGCGCTTGACCTTGTGTGCAAGGAGGAAATAAAAAGCCTTTTATTATCATATAAAAAGAATGGCGCAATAGTAATAATGTCAAGCCATGAGGCTGCGGAATTTGAAATCTGTGACAGATGGTATATCATAGAGCACGGAATGCTTAACAATATTCCTAAGACCACGGATATACACAAAATCATTGAGAGGATGCGCTGAATTTGAAAAAAAGGCTCTTACTTGTTAAATTTCAAATTAAAGAATGTATAAAAACTGCACCGAAGGTAACGGCTGTTATGGTAATTACTGTGGCGGCGGTTATCATTGCGGCATACATGCTTATGTACGTTTCGCAGGGAGCAGATACAGGTAAGCTTAAGACGGCATTGGTAGTAAATGATACCAACATATATGTGGATGCAGCGATAGATTATCTGTCCCAGGACGAAAAGGTGGCAGAGCTGTGTGAATTTATAAGGACGGACGAGCAAACAGCAATGACAAATCTGGCTGACGGAGCTGTGCAGGCTGTTGTACTCATACCGGAGGGATTTTTTGACGGAATTATGAACGGCAAAAATATTTCGCCCAAGGTAATTTTGAAAAAAGCCGGGCAGATATCAGGACTTGCATATTTTCAGGAAATGATATCCGCAGGTGCGAGAAGTCTTGCGATAGCTCAGGCAGCGATTTACGCAGCGGATGATATATGCAGAAGGTTCGCACCTGACAAATATAACGAAACACAGGATTATTTAAACAGAATCCTTTTTGTAACAGTGCTGCGCAGGGAAATTTTATTTGATACGGAATTGGTATCGGAAACAGCGGGAGTGACAACGGTAAACTTTTATATTGCGGGTGCAGTTATGGCAATTATACTCGTATCAATGTCTGCATGCTGCAATTTGTTCAGTGTTAGCGACAAGAAGAGAATATGGATTTTGCATATGAATGGAATAAACTGCGTAGAGGATGTATTCTTTAGGTACATAGGAAATACTTTGTTTTATTTTGCTGCGGGCAGCGTATTGTATTTGGCGGCAGGGGCAGTATCAGGCTTACAGTTAAGTCCTGCCGGCTTTGGAAGGCTTTTAGTTTTTATGTCGGCTCTTACAGCTTTTATGATATTCTTTTCAAGTTTTTCAAGCAGCAGGTCGGCGTCTTCGTTTGTCTGCATATGTGCTGTGCTTGTGCTGCTGGTGCTGTCGGGCAATATCGTGCCGTTATCTCTTATGCCGGCATGGGTGGGAAGGCTTGGAAAAAATCTTCCGTTAAGGTATTATACCTTTGTTCTGGCAAAGGACAACAGTATGATTGCCGGAAGCCTTCTGTGGAGTATTGCATTCTTAAGCGCAGCGGCGGTCACTTGTAAGATAAAAAATAAAATGGATAAAATAGGGTAAAAGACAGTGAAAAAGTATGGCGTGCTTACTTGGATATTAATAAAAAGACAATGCAAAAATAAGGCATTTATAGGAATGCTTATTTTGGTGTGCCTCTTTACGGCAGTATCGCCATATATTTCCGCTTTGGATAAAGATGAACCGATATACGTTGCGTTATATGGCGAGGGTGGTGAAATCGCAGGGCAAATTATGAATGAACTGGCACAAATGGAATGCAGCTATGATTTTTATATTTGCGAAAGCCGTGAAAATCTGATAAATGATGTTAAAAGGACGAAAGCCGCAGCAGGATATGTTTTTGAGGAGGGCTTTTCACAGGCGATAGAAAATCAGAATTATAATGGAATTATTAGCGTTGTCGTAAATGGAGAGGACATTGTGCAGAATATGATTTCTGAAACAGTTTTCTCGGTTGTCTTTTCGGAAATATCACGTTATACAACTGTCGGTTATCTGACTGAAAATATGCCCGAAATCAGCAAAGATTATGATTTTGAACAGATTTACGAAGAGTATTTAAGCTCGGGTCAGGTCTTTAGCGTAGAGTTTGAGGAGCTGTCGGACAGTGAGCAGGGCAGTACTGTGACCGGAACACAAAAAGTGTCAAAAGGAAGGTTTGAATTTTCTTTCAGAAATATTATGGCGCTTTTTATTATGGCAGCAGGTCTTATCGGTGGATATGAATGGCTTATAGATAGGGAAAAAGGAAGTTTTGATGCCGTAAGGTACGGGCAGAAAAGAGTTATTTGTGTGCTGTACTCATTAATTCCTGCCCTGATGGCGGGAGCTGTCACCTTCTTCTGCTCAATTATATTAGGAAATGCAAAAGAATTTCACGGGATGATTTTTTATGTATTTCTTGCAGGTTTATTTGCATGGATACTCTCAAATATAATCAAAAATTCAAAGCTCTATGCAGGCTTTTCGGCGGCGGTTATCTGGCTTGGTTTTATTGTATGTATTGTAATGTAGGATTGTATTTGTAAAAAGACTTGAAACATAGCTGAAGTTGTGTTAATATAGCATAAATAAAAAGACCCTGGATGGGCGTATGCCCTGATGTCTTTTTTTTTTGCCTATATAAAAATTACGTGAAAGGTTTATGGTGGTGAAATGAAAGCTTTTTTAATCCTTGAAGATGGTACTGTGTTTGCCGGAACAAGTATCGGAGCGAATAAGGAGGTCATTAGCGAAATCGTATTCAACACATCAATGACAGGATATCTGGAGGTGCTTACGGACCCGTCCTATGCGGGACAGGCTGTTACAATGACATATCCTCTTATTGGTAACTACGGAATTTGCCGTGCTGATATGGAGTCGCTTAAATGCTGGCATGATGGATTTATTGTAAGAGAATTGTCAACTGTACCAAGCAATTTCAGAAGTGAGTATTCAATTCAGCAGTTCCTCATTGAAAATGATATTCCGGGAATCTGTGGAATTGATACGAGAGCGCTAACCAAGATTCTTCGTGAAAAAGGTACGATGAATGGTATGATTACCACTAATGAATATGATGACCTTTCAGATGTTATATCGCGTATCAAAGACTTTAAGGCTTGTAAGGTGGTTGAAAAAGTAACCTGTAAATCAAAATATATCTTGAAAGGCAATGGACCTAAGGTTGCACTTATGGATTTTGGCGCCAAAAAGAACATTGCCCGTTCTCTGAATGAAAGAGGCTGTGAGGTTACGGTTTATCCTGCACTCACCACCGCAGAAGAAATTCTTAGTACCAATCCTGACGGAATTATGTTATCCAACGGACCCGGAGATCCAAAAGAATGCACATCAATTATCAATGAAATAAAGAAATTATATGCGTCGGATGTGCCTATTTTTGCAATTTGCCTCGGACATCAGCTTATGGCACTTGCAACAGGTGCGGATACACATAAGTTAAAGTACGGACACCGTGGTGCAAATCATCCGGTTAAGGATCTGCTTACGGGACGTGTTTATATTTCATCACAGAATCATGGTTATGTGGTTGATGAAGAAACGGTTGACCCTAAGATTGCAAAACCTGCATTTATAAATGTAAATGATAAGACAAATGAAGGACTCACATATATCGGCAAGAATATTTTTACGGTACAGTTCCATCCGGAGGCATGTGCAGGTCCGCAGGATACAGCTTATCTGTTCGACAGATTTATTGAAATGATGGGAGGTACAAAATAATGCCGCTTAATAAAAATATTAAGAAAGTTTTGGTTATTGGTTCAGGTCCTATCGTAATCGGACAGGCAGCAGAATTTGACTATGCAGGAACTCAGGCATGCCGTTCTCTTAAGGAGGAAGGACTTGAGGTATGTCTTGTAAACTCTAATCCTGCCACAATTATGACGGATAAGGAAATTGCTGATGAGGTGTATATCGAGCCTCTCACGGCAAAGGCATTAAGACAGATAATTTTAAAGGAAAAGCCGGACAGCCTTCTTCCTACGCTTGGAGGACAGGCAGGACTTAATCTGGCAATGGAAATTGCAGAAACAGGCTTCCTTGAAGAAAACAACGTAAAGCTCATTGGTACGACTGCACTTACAATCAAGAAGGCAGAGGACCGTCTTGAATTTAAGAATACAATGGAAAAAATCGGTGAGCCTGTGGCTGCATCACTCGTTGTAGAGAATATTGAGGATGGTGTTGCGTTTGCCAATAAAATCGGATATCCTGTGGTTCTTCGTCCGGCGTATACATTGGGCGGAAGCGGCGGCGGTATTGCCCACAATGTGCAGGAGCTTGAAGATATTCTTGCAAACGGACTGAGGCTCAGCCGTGTAGGACAGGTGCTTGTTGAGAGATGTATTGCAGGCTGGAAGGAAATTGAGTATGAGGTAATGCGTGACAGCGTCGGCAACTGTATTACGGTCTGCAACATGGAAAACATTGACCCTGTCGGCGTGCATACCGGTGACAGTATAGTTGTTGCACCTTCACAGACGCTTTCTGATAAGGAATACCAGATGCTTCGTACATCTGCGCTTAACATTATTACAGAGCTGAATATTACGGGCGGATGTAACGTACAGTATGCTCTCAATCCTTACAGCTTTGAGTACTGTGTTATTGAGGTAAATCCGCGTGTCAGCCGTTCGTCAGCACTCGCTTCCAAGGCAACAGGTTATCCGATTGCCAAGGTAGCGGCTAAGATTGCTGTTGGTTACACACTGGATGAAATAAAAAATGCCATTACCGGAAAGACATATGCAAGCTTTGAGCCTGCACTTGATTATTGTGTGGTTAAGATGCCGCGTCTTCCGTTTGATAAATTTATTACCGCAAAGAGAACACTTACAACGCAGATGAAGGCAACCGGTGAGGTGATGAGCATCTGTACCAATTTCGAAGGCGGTCTTATGAAGGCCATCCGTTCTCTTGAACAGCATGTGGATTCGCTTATGTCCTATGATTTCTCGGCACTTGATATGGATGAGCTGCAGGAACAGCTTTCAAAGGTGGATGACAGGAGAATCTGGGTTATCTCCGAAGCTCTCAGAAGAAAGATGGAGCCTGAGAAGATAAATGAAATTACGAAGATAGACCTCTGGTTTATCGAAAAAATTCAGATTATAGTAAATATGGAGGAGGCTTTAAGGACTAAGCCTTTGACAAGGGAACTGCTCTACGAGGCAAAGAGGATAGAATTTCCTGACAACGTAATTGCAAGACTTACAGGCAGGACTGAGAAGGAAATTAAAGAATTAAGGCATGAGTACGATATTCGTGCAGCTTACAAGATAGTGGATACATGTGCGGCTGAGTTTGAAGCGCAGACACCTTATTATTATTCCTGCTATGACGGTTATAACGAGGCGCGCTCAAATAAAAGAGCCAAGAAGGTTCTCATTCTTGGTTCAGGTCCTATAAGAATCGGTCAGGGTATAGAGTTTGACTTCTGCTCAGTACATTGTACATGGGCGTTCAAGGAGGAAGGCTACGAAACGATTATCGTAAATAACAATCCTGAGACGGTAAGTACTGATTTTGATATAGCGGACAAGCTGTATTTCGAGCCGCTGACACCGGAGGATGTTGAGAGCATTGTAGATATTGAAAGACCTGACGGAGCTGTGGTACAGTTTGGCGGACAGACGGCAATCAAGCTTACACAGGCGCTTATGGAGATGGGAGTTCCGATTTTAGGAACAAGTGCAAAGGACGTTGACGCAGCAGAGGACAGAGAGCTTTTTGATGCGATACTGGAAGAGTGTAATATTGCAAGACCTAAGGGACATACGGTATATACGAAGGAGGAGGCAATAAAGGCAGCCAATGAATTAGGCTATCCGGTGCTGGTACGTCCTTCCTATGTACTTGGCGGACAGGGTATGCAGATTGCCATATCTGACGAAGATGTTGCAACATTTATGGATATTATCAACAGAATACAGCAGGATCACCCAATCCTTGTAGACAAGTATCTGATGGGTAAAGAGCTTGAGGTTGATGCAGTATGTGACGGAACGGATATAATTATTCCGGGTATTATGGAGCATATTGAAAGAACCGGTATACATTCAGGTGACAGTATTTCGGTATATCCTGCAAGGTCCATTTCACAAAAGGCAAAGGAGTCGATTATTGATTATACCCAGAAGCTTGCCAGGGCACTTCATGTAAAAGGTATGATAAATATTCAGTTCATTGCCTGCGGTGATGATGTGTTTATAATTGAGGTAAATCCAAGATCCAGCCGTACTGTGCCATACATCAGTAAGGTTACGGGAATTCCTATCGTAAAGCTTGCCACAAAGGTAATAGCAGGACACACATTGAAGGAGCTTGGCTATACACCGGGACTTCAGAAAGAGGCAGACTATGTGGCTATCAAGATGCCTGTATTCTCCTTTGAAAAGATACGCGGCGCTGATATCAGTCTTGGACCGGAAATGAAGTCGACAGGTGAGTGCCTCGGAATTTCACCGGACTTTAATGAAGCACTGTTTAAGGCATTCCAGGGTGCAGGAATCAATCCTACGAAATATAAGCAGATTATTATGACTGTCCGCAAGGAGGACAGGGAAGAAGCTGCTGAAATCGGCAGACGATTTGAAGCGCTGGGATACAGAATTTATGCTACAAAGGGTACTGCAAGGGACCTTAATGCGGCAGGGGTACATGCGATTAAGGTCAACAAGCTGGAACAGGAGGCACCTACACTTCTTGACCTCCTCTTAGAGCATAAGATAGACCTTGTAATTGATACACCTTCAAGCGGTGTGGAACATTCAAGGGATGGCTTCCTTATCAGACGTACTGCTATTGAAACCGGTGTGACCTGCCTTACAAGCATTGATACGGCAAAGGCATTGGTATCAAGCCTTGAGGTAGCTCATGCATCTGAATTTAACCTTGTAAATATTGCGCAGATATAGACATATTTTAAAGTATCCGGCATAAGAATAGCGCTAGGTAAGCAAGCTTACTTAGCGCTATTTTCACATTAAACTATATTCCTTTTACTGCTTTGCTCTTTTAGCTTCAAGTGCCTTCTCGGAAGGAAGTATCATTGTGCAGCATATTATCAATGATATTATGTAAAGCACCAGTGTAACGTATAATACTGTCTGGTAACCGACCGGGTTGACAGAAACTAAATGTCCGTCAGCGTTAATTTGCGTCCACTCACCAAAATGATTTACAATCCACGTAGCAAGCTGGTTGCCGGTAAGACCGGCTATACCCCATGCCGAAAGTGTAAGACCATGAATGGCTGAGATATTGCCCATTCCGTAATGGTCCGACAAGAGGTTAGGCACATTGGAGAAACCTCCGCCATATCCGGCATTTACCGCACAGAGCAGGCAAACCACCAAAACTACAAGAACCGGGCTGCCCTGCGCCTTTACTATACCGTTTGTGACAACTGTAAGAGCCGTAAATGCGATGGACATAATAAAGATTATTTTGTAAACGGTGTTGCGGTCCTTCATTCCGTCAGCAATGGCAGAAAAACCAAGACGGCCTCCTGCATTGAAAATAGCAGTTACAGTGGAAAGGATACCTGCAATACCTGCAAGACCGATACACTTGATAATACTCTTTTCCTGGGAGATAAGCGCAAGGCCACAGGTGATATTCAGGTAGAACATCAGCCAGATGCCGATGTACTGCTTGATAGGATGTGACTTTATCACATCAAACATTCCCTGACCCTTCTCCTTCTTGGCAGGTTCATGCCAGCCCTCAGGCTTCTTTAAAAGAAGATGACCGACGAACATCATAATAAAGTATACAACAGCAAGAATCCAGAACATTTTGTATACTTCACCATTTTGATTATCTCCGAGAAGCGACTGCATAATCGGAGAAGCGATAGCCTTTGCAGCACCGAAGCCTGCAACGGCAAGTCCGGTTGCAAGACCCTTGCGGTCCTCAAACCAGAGCATTAATGTCTTGACCGGTGACAGATAACCCGTACCAAGACCGATTCCCATAATAAATCCATAGCATACATAAATGCCGATAAGTGATACAAGACTGTGCTGGTGAAGTCCGCCATAGTAGATAAAATAACCTGTTCCTGCCATACCGATTGCAAAGCAGAAGGTAGCTATGAGGGATGACTTATGAATGTCCTTTTCTACAACATTTCCAAGGAATGCAGCCGACATACCAAGAAAAAAGATGGCAAAGCTGAATGCCCATTCTGTTGCGCCCTTGGAAAAGCCGATGTAATCAGCTATTTCCTGACTGAAAATTGACCAGCAGTAAACCGTACCTATACTGCAGTGAAGCAATAATGCCGGTATTGCTGCACGAACCCATTTGTTTGTGCGCCAGCCGCCGGATTTGTTAAGATTTTCTTCCATATTGTGCTCCTTATACTAGTTTTTTCTACGACTGATATATGCTATGTCAGCCATATGTAAATATATACCAACTAATTATACTAGTTGTGTATGATATTTTTCAAGTGGTTTTTAAGATAAGTTTAGCCTTAGGTATGGCGAATAATCGCAAAATGGTATACAATGGGACATATGAGCTGCAAATGCGAGGAGAAGGTAATGAAAAAAAGGGTATTGTATCTGGATGTTTTAAGAATTGCCGCATGTTTTGGGGTGATTGCAAACCATACGAATTTTATACTGAAGCGGGCAGAAACGGCAATTGCCTCTGTCAGCAGAACGGATTTTTGTCTGGGACTTCTTGCGATGGTGCTTTGCAAGACCGCAGTTACCCTGTTCCTGATGATAAGCGGTGCACTTCTGTTAAGAAAAATAGATGATTACAGGAAAAGCATCGGGCGTATTATCAGAATAATTGTGGTACTTACGGCGTTTTCTGCCATATACTATATAGTAGGCGACTATCAGCATTCACTGATTGATTTTGTCAGGACGGTTACAAAAAATAACGTCACAACCGCATTTTGGTATTTATATCTGTATTTAGGCATTTTGATTATGCTGCCGACGCTTCAGAGGATGACTGCAAATTTAAAAATGGCGGATTATATTTATTTCTTTATTTTTTCGCTTGTGATTTGCTCATTTAGTTTTGTGACCGAATATAATTCACATATTTCACTGCCGTTATATACGACCTATGTGGGAGTGTTTGTGCTGGGATATTTTCTTGACAGTGTGCTGGATTTAAGCAAATTCAAGACCTCCATTGTAATTATTGTCTGTGTGGGAGTCGGCGTAATGCTTACGGGCTTTTTGTTCATATATACCTATTACAGGGTAATGACTGCCAGTGCTAATGCGTACCACCTGATAGTTTATGACAATGTTTTTTATACGGCCCTTGCCGCGTGTGAGTTCGTGTTCGTCAAAAAGATTATTGAGATATTTGAAAGCGGAAGGAAATTTAAGAATCAGGATAATATTTCACAGATGATAAGCTATATTGGAAACTGTACGTTTGGAATTTATCTGTTCTCAGATTTTTTTATAAAATATATTGAGCCTGTATTTGAAGGGTTTGCGAATGATGCACCAAATGCTCCGCTGTTTGTTCTGATGCTGGGACTGGATTTGATAGTTTTTCTGGTTGGACTTGTGGCAACAGTGCTTTTAAAACAGATACCGGTCATTAAGAAATTGCTTTAGGAGGTGTGGAGTGATGATAAAGGCATATATTTTTGATTTGGACGGAACTCTTGTGGATTCGCTTGGGGCGATTGCCAGCTGTGCAAATTCATGTCTTGAGGAGGCGGGATATGCACCTCATAAAACAGACGATTACAGATATTTTGTCGGAGACGGTCAATACGAGCTTATCAAAAGGGCTCTGATTGCAGCCGGTGATAAGCAGCTAAAAGCTTATGACAGTGTTATGGCAAGCTACATTAAAAAATTTAAGGATTGCTGCCATATCGGATGCACAGCTTATGACGGAATGCTGCCAAAGCTCCTGGAGCTTAAAGCTAGGGGAATCAAAATAGCCGTACTCTCCAATAAAGCACATATAAATACCGTTAAAGTGATTCATGAAGTATATGGCGATGATATATTTGATATAGTGCTCGGACAGAGGGACGGTATTCCCAAAAAACCTGCCCCCGACGGTGTATACTGTATTATGAAGGAGCTGGGTTTAAAACCTGACGAGTGTGTTTACGTTGGTGATACCTCGGTCGATATGAAGACAGGAAAGGCAGCAGGTGTTTTTACAATAGGTGTTACATGGGGCTTTAGGGACAGGATTGAGCTTGAGGAGAACCATGCTGATAAAATAATAGACAGTCCGAAGGAACTGTAAATGGGAAGGAAGAAGAATATGAGGGAAAGACTTACAGAAAAT
This sequence comes from uncultured Alistipes sp., assembly GCA_964403785.1. Classification (GTDB taxonomy): domain Bacteria; phylum Bacillota; class Clostridia; order Lachnospirales; family Lachnospiraceae; genus MGBC120314. The sequence goes on along the minus strand of CAYOHM010000031.1, from coordinate 8,995 downwards.
GATGTAAAGAAAATTGAGGCGGAAATAGAGCATCGCAAGCTGGTTGTGCGCAAAGAAGCCGTTGAGGCGGTTAAAGAAGCAAGGGCACAGGGGGACCTCAGCGAAAATTTTGAGTATTATGCGGCTAAAAGGGATAAGAATAAGAACGAGAGCAGAATCCGTTATCTTGAAAGAATGATAAAAACGGCTGAGATTGTTAATGACAGCTCAAAGGAAGATGAGGTGGGTATTAACAACGAGGTGGAATTATATTTTGAGGATGATGATGAAACAGAAAAATATAAAATCGTAACCAGTATACGCGGAAATTCCCTGAACGGTTATATCAGTATTGAATCACCAATCGGCAAGGCGGTAATGGGTCATAAGGTGGGTGACAGGGTTCTGGTAAAGGTAAATGAGAATGTTGGATATTATGTGGTTGTAAAAAGCATCAACAAAGAGCTGGATGATTCAAATGACACGATAAGGGAATATTAACAACGGAAGATATAGTGCAATTTTGTGTCTATACCACAATATGTTGATAAGTTGTGTGAAAATTCATAAGATTGTGGATAATTTTTAAAAAATTAAGCCGTAAGGGTTGAATACAGAAAAAAAAGGGAGTACAATAAAGTTAGGAAAGGGGAGGTGTTGCATATGCTTATGACAGGTTTAGCAAAGAAAATGTTAATGTCAAAGGTTAATAGCGGCAGTCCGGTCAGACTGGGAGAAACGAATGTGTATGCAATCCTGGGCAGTACGAAGAAGGGACCGGCAGAGTTCGCTAAGATGGCTGCCGTTAAGGTTGAAGCAGCAGGTTCTGCAGCTCCCATAAAGAATGTTGTTAATTTGCCGTCGGATAATTATTTTCAGGGCTATATGACATATGAACAGGCGGGAAGAAGCTTTTCAGATACGTTTCCTGATTTCTCTATGGAGCGTTATATGGAGATAATGGAGTTTCTTAAGTTTGACAGGCAGCAGCCTATTGAGAAAATGCCGGGAACACAGGTGATGAAGCTTAAGATTGCAGTTGTGCTGTCAAGAAACAGCAGGGTTTATATGCTTGAGAATCCTTTCAAGGGAATGAATGAGTCTGAGAGGGATGAGATGCTTAAGGTAATATTCTCGTGGGCGGTTGAGGCAAATACGATTGCTGTTATGTGTAACACAAGCGCCGAGATGGAACAGATGGTTTCATATGCCGATGCACATGCAGGAGAACTTCCGGCTCTTACCTTTGTAAAGGCAGCAGCGATGAGTGAAAGTTACGCTTAGAATGAACGGTCAGATTTAGTAAAGCCCACAGGATGCGGATTCAGAGTCCTGCGGGCTTTAATATTTTTTGGATTCAGTAAGGGAGTTAATATGGGATTTGAAGAATGGTATGGAGAACCTGTGGGGCTGGTCTTAAATGGCGGCGGCGGCAAGGGCGCCTATCAGGTGGGTGCGTTTAAGGCAATAAGACAGGCAGGTCTGTCGGATAAGATAACGGCAGTTGCCGGTTCTAGTGTAGGCGCGCTTAATATGTGCCTTTTCGCTTATGATGGCGGAACTGTTGGAGAGGATATCTGGCAGCATATTTCGCCGGAGCAGTTTATTGACCCGGAATTGGATATGCTGGATGGCAGGGAGGGCTTTGTAAGCAGACAGGGGCTTCTTGACATTATAGACGGCTATCTGAACCTTGAGAAAATCAGAAACAATAAGCTAAGCCTGTATGCGACGGTTACCGCATATGACGGCGACGGGACGGCAAGGGCGAGATATATGCAGCTTAACGGGAAAAGCGACAGCGAAATTAAAAACATTTTACTTGCCTCGTCAAGTCTTCCGGTAATATACGAGCCCGTGGTGATGGATGGAATTATGTACAGGGACGGAGGACTTACGGATAACCTTCCTATAAAGCCCTTGTATGATATAGGAATCAGAAAATTTATCGTGGTGCTGCTTTCACAGCAGGCGGAAATTGATGAAAGCCGCTTTGCGGGGAGTGAGTTTTTTGTAATTCGCCCTTCAAGGGATTTGGGAGATACACTCACAGGAACTCTTGATTTTACGGCGGAAGGTGCAAAGTACAGAAGCAAGCTCGGATATCTTGACGCTTCACATGCAATAAGGTTCTATAATGAGGACAACACGTATGCAGATGACATAAAAAATATTGAACTTCGTCAGTTAGATAACTCAATTACGGTTGAACACGCCATGGATAAGGCAAATGAAGATTTTGGCAATATTAATAAACTCTTGGGAAAATACGGTATATGATTTTATTAAATGATTTGAGATGTGTTATAGAAGACCAGCTTCAAAGATACCCTAAAATGCAGCCTCAGGATGCTGCAAAGCTGGTATACCAGCATGTTTTCGGAGCTGAGGAGAAGAATGTAAATAAGGAACAAAGTCTTGATTTTATCAGGAAGGAATATGAGGCAGGAAGGTACTCCCATACGGTTGAGGATTTGAGTAAGCTGCCTCTCTATGAGCATATCGGAAACCGTTATGCCAGGGTTAATCTGCTGGCAGCGGGTGATGCAGGCGAGCTTGAAATTATAAACGAAATGTATGCGGCGACCAGTAAAATGTCGGAGGGTGATACAAGATTATATATTTCAAGATTATATCTTCTGATAGAGCTGGCAAGAAATGGAAATTTTTCATTTGGCGAGAGCGAAATGAATGAATTTTTAAAGACCTATGAGAAGGCAGGCTACCCAAAGCTCACACATTCGGGCATATATAAGGAATTATATGAACCGGCATACCGGGTTATAGACGCAAGATTTATAAGATTACGTCCGTTGATATCGAGAATAAATGAGCTTCTTCGCCGCAAGGATAAAATTGTCATAGCCTTTGACGGAAAGCGCGGCTCGGGAAAAAGTACGGCAGCAGCACTTATATCATTGATTTATGACACTACGGTTATATCTATGGATGACTTTGCACTTCCGGCAGAGCTAAGCAGCAGGGAAAGACTTGCCGAGCCGGGAGGCAATATTCATTATGAGAGATTCCTTGAAGAGGTCGCAATCCATATTAAGAAGGATGAGAAGTTTACATATTCAAGGTATGATATAGGAGTAATGAATTATACTGCACAGGTGGAGGCTGAGCCGAGGCGTGTAATGATTGTGGACGGAACTTACAGCCAGCATATCGAGTACAGAAGCATTTATGACATAAAGGTATTCTTTGATGCGGATGATGCCACCATGCAGGCCAACATAATAAATACGCGCGGAGAACAGTATTACTATGCGCTGCAAAATTCATGGCTTTTGATGGATAAAATGTATTTTGAACACAGTGAGATAAAGCAAAAGAGTGATTTTGTTATAGAATAGTATTGACATACCACGTTTATGCGTGGTATTATCTTTGTATGAGGTGTACTATATGTAATAGTACACTTAAAAAATGGAGAGGAGGGCACAAATGTTTCAGATTGATGTTATGTCACGGACTCCGGTTTACGAGCAGCTGATAGAACAAATGGAGAAATTTATCCTGACCGGAATTTTGAAGGCGGGAGATAAGGTTCCGTCAGTTCGTTCATTGTCCATGGAACTTTCGGTTAATCCTAATACAATTCAGAAGGCATTTTCGGAATTGGACAGAAAGGGAATTGTTTTCTCAGTCCCGGGCAAGGGGAGTTTCGTTTCAAATGAAGCACTGGATAATATTCAGGCTATGAAAAAAGAAAATATGAGTTCACTTTATGAACTGCTTAATGAACTCAGACTGGCAGGCATTTCAAAAGATAAAATTGTTGCTTGTGTGGAAGAAGTCTTCAGTGAGGAGGATAAGAAATGATTAAGGCAGTTGGAGTTACAAAATTATTCAATGATTACAAGGCGTTGGATTCCATAAGCTGTAATATACCGGAAGGGTGTATTTACGGTATGGTGGGTTCAAATGGTGCCGGCAAATCAACATTTCTCAGGTTAATGACGGGAATTTACAAAGCGGACGAAGGAGTTGTTACGATTGACGGTGAAAATGTATATGAGAATCCTAAAATAAAGTCACAGATTGCGTTTGTCCCTGATGATTTGTTTTTCCTGAATGCGGCAAATATGGACAGAATGGCAGGTATTTACCGTGCGTGTTATCCGGAATTTGATGACAAAAGATTCAAATACCTTGCCGATAAGTTTAAGCTGGATACAAGAAAATCCATAGCTACGTTTTCAAAAGGAATGAAAAGACAGGTGGCGACAATTCTCGCAATTTCCTGCAAGCCTAAGTATCTGTTTTTTGATGAAACCTTTGACGGACTGGACCCGGTAATGCGCAATCTTGTAAAGACGATAATATGCCAGGATGTCGAGGAGAGGAAGGCAACAGCTATTATGACCTCCCATTCGCTCAGGGAGCTGGAGGATACCTGCGACCAGCTTGCGCTGCTGCACAAGGGCGGACTGATTTTTGAAAGTGAAATCAGTGACCTCAAGACATCGCTTTTTAAGGTGCAGGTGGCATTTAATGAAGAATTTGATAAGGAAACCTTCAGCGGATTTGATATTTTGCATTTTGTAAAGCATGGGTGCGTTGCAAATATCATAATGCGCGGTGACAGGGAAGGTGTGATATCGGCACTCAGAGCCAGAAATCCGCTGCTTTTGGAAATTCTCCCGCTTTCGCTGGAAGAAGTGTTTACTTACGAGATGGAAGCACTGGGATATGCTTTTAGTGATGTCCTGATGGATAATTAGGAGGAATACAATGAAAAATAATAAAATTTTTAATTACAGATTGTATCTGGAGGGACTGAAACAGCTAAAGCTGGTGGGAATACTGGGAGCTGTAATCATTGGCTGTGCGGCATTTTTCGTACCTCTGGGATTAAATATTCAAAATAGGAATTTATCATTATATACGCAGAGGATACAGACTTATGATATGATGTCTTTGAATCCGGCGATTTTGGCGATATTTGCCTTTACTGTAATATTTGCGTTTAGTTTATTTTCATTCTTAAACAGCAGAAATGCAAGTGACTTTTACCATGCAATGCCGGATACAAGAATGAGCCTGTATACGAGCTACTGTGCGTCCATACTCACGATGGATTTCCTGCTTGCGGCAGAAAGCTATATAGTTTCCCTTGTTTGCACAGGAATATTTAAATATGTGAACCTTAGAACAGTGGGATTTATAAAACCGTTTTTGGCAGTGATGGTGGGCAGCATATTTTTGCTTGGCATTATTATGATATCAATGAGCCTTACGGGAACATTGCTTAGCAATCTGTGTGTGGCTTTGATGATAATTGCATTTCCTAGACTTATTGCTACGGTTTATATGTATGGTATTAAGGAATGGTGCCCATTTGTTAATATTAATTTTGGCGGAAGCATCCTGGATGACAGGTTAAATGTTGTGACAAATCTTGTTACAGGTACATTTATAAGAGGCCAATATCAGGCCTGGGAGATGTATAAGAGCATTTTATACACCTTTGTCGTGGGAGTAATTTACTGCATTATAGGCGCAGTGTTCTTTGTCAACAGAAAATCCGAGACAGCCACAATGCCGGCGGCAAATGGCAGGCTGCAGTGCCTGTTCAGACTTGTTCCTGCGATGGTGGTGAGCCTTTATCCGGTATGGATTATTCAGGATAGTGTGGTTAGTATGTATGTATTTGAATCATATTCAGGTGCATTAAGTTCATATAAGTTTTTTGGTGTGGTAGTAGGTTATGTAATTGCTGTGATTGCCTATTTCGCATATGAGCTGGCAACCACCAGAAAGATTAGAAATTTGCTGAAATCTGCAAAGGGACTGATATGGTTAATTGTATTTAATTTGCTTTTTATTATAGCTATAAAGCAGGGCTGCGAAGCATATATGGCAGAAATTAAAAATCCTGAGAAAATAAGTACCGCACAGATTAACCTTGACTACAGTGACTACTATTATTACAGCAAGGACTATGATTTTTTTGCGGGAACAGTCGAGAACAGCAAGATTACTTCACCGGAGTTTATCACTTTTCTTGCAGAGGTATTTAATAATGATGTCGAGGCAGATAGGAAGGGACAGAGCTTTTATACGGCACCGTATTCAAATAATGAGGTGTTTGACAGTATTGAGGTGACATTTGGAAGCGGGCTGTCAAAAAAGACCAGGGTGCTGTATCTGACAAACGAACAGGAAAAGAAGTTTATGGAGTATGCCGTGCAAATGCAGAGCTTTAAAGATACGCTGGATAAAATTGCACAGCTTAGTGCCTCAAATGTAGTTAGTGTGAATTTTAATTCAAACAAAATTGACATGGAGGATTGGGATGCAGTCCTTAATGCCTTTAAAGAGGAATTGCTTGCAATGGACGCTGAGGATATCCTTAAATACTGCTTTGGAGAGCACTACGGCCGTTATAGCGATATTCATATAAATATCGAGACCGCGGATAATAAGCGTATTATGTTATATATGAAGGAGGATGACTTCTTAAAAACCAAGGAGGCTGCATATGAAAGTATTAACAGACAGTGCACCAGGGAGCCTTTGAAGGCATTTTTGGACGATTACGCAAAGTTTAACAAAGGAAACGATACTGCGTACCAGACTATATACGCAAACCTGGGGATTACCCTGTATGGCTACGGAGGAAGCAGAAGCGATTACACGGCATATTTCCAGATTTATGAAGACAGCGATGGAGTGGAGCGTGACTTTACGGATAACGGATATGAGCTGCTTGAGGAAATCAGCAGCGGATTAAAAAATAATGACAGCGTTGATACGACAATGCCATATGTAGTGGTCAGATACGATCTTGATTATTGGAACACATATCAGGGCACGGACGAAAGCTACATAAAAGTCTATAATGTGGGTGAAGAAGTTATAAATAATTTAAAGAACTACAAGTAAAAAAAGCGGCGCCTGAGAAATCAGGCGCCTGTTATTTTGAACTCTGCCGGTTTAGATGAACTTTGAGATAATTCTGCCGATAACGAGCAGATAATTCTTGGTGTATTCCTCCCAGCGTATGGTGTGGTTATAAATATCAAAAAATACGAAAATCCTATTATTATCCTCTCTGTCAAAGTACATACATATACATGCCATAATGTCGCAGGCCTGTCCGGCAAGGGCATATTTTTTGTAGGCTGCCTCAAAGTTAGGCATTCCGGCTATCATAAGTACATGATTATTGTTGAATTGACGAAGAAACAGCGGGTCAGTTAATATGCCCTCCATATCCGGTGTGCTTTTACTGTTGCCGAAGGTATATACGGGTGCAGGGTCATCATTCTTATAAACACGGCAGCCGTCAATCTCCAGCTTGTTCTGAAGAGTGGTTAATACCTCGCCGATTCCGACAATTCCTTTATCAAAAAGTGTCTGTGCCATCTCCGACATATCCATTGCCAGAGCTTCTGCCTGTTCAGAAGGCTTTAATGCACGATGCTTTAACTTCTCGTTGGTGTCAATTGAGCCGTGTTTTTCTTCATTATATATAATATAACGGTTCTTTCCCTTCTCTTTGGCAATATACAGACATTTGTCGGCTTTCTTAAACAATTCATCGTATGTTTTCCCGTCAACGGGATACATAGCTACGCCGACGGAGAGAGTAACATAAAAGTTTTCAATCACACCCTCATAGGCATAATAAATTTCACGGCGAAGAGCCGTAAGAAACATTCTAAGTGTAGCCTCGTCATTGATTCCCTTGGTAAAAATGTAGAACTCATCGCCGCCAAAACGGCTTGCAATGCCGCGGTCAGCAAGGATTCTGGTTATTGCGGAGCCAATCTTGGAGAGTACCTCATCACCGAATAAATGACCATAGGTATCGTTGATGCTTTTAAAATTATCAACGTCAAATATAATCATATACTGACGGTAGTCAATCCCCGAATTGAGCTTATTTATCGTGTATTCGCTGGCACCACGCTTGTTAAGCAGCTTGGTAAGCGGGTCAATCGCCTCCTTAGTCGCATAGTAAGGGATGATTTCTTCTCCCTCCTCTGCCGGATACAGGACACCGATAACAACTGACTGCCCGTTTTCCTTGCGGATGATATTACCGTCAATATCGAAATGGCGCAGCTTAGTAAACTCATGGTTGACAGGCAGCACGCACTTGCACTTGAATTGACCGTCACTGTCCCTTAAATGGTGGTAAAAAATTTCTAATTCCGTCTTTTGCTCGGGAGTTTCGTAACAGCCGGAAATCTTTTCGTAAAACTCGCCGATAGGACATTTAAACACGGGGTTAGCCTGCGTGCCGACGTAAAAATACATTGTCATCATGTCCGTTTCTATATCGTAATCGAAGAGATAGCGATGAAAAAGGGATAGATAATTGCGGTATTTGGCAAGATTATCAAGCAAATGTGTGTAAACGCGTTCAATTGCAGAAATAAAGTATGCTGAAACCGTGATAACAGGATTGTCATTGAGGGACAGCTCCTCATTCTTAAGCGTAATATCTGCAACGTAGTAATTCTTGTCATATGCCATAAGGAGAACGATAAGCCTCTTTTCCTCCTGCGGCTTCAGGCTGGAATATACGTTTGTAAATTCATCAATAAAGTCCGGATGAATGTAGTCGGAAAAACAGATTCCGCTATACTTGCCTATGAACTGGTAGAAGTGTTCGTCACCCTTAAGAACCAGATATGTATCTGTGGCATAAAACACGCAATACTCAACCAGACATTTTTTCTCGGATGTAACATCAGGTAATATCATTTTGTCACCTCATAATCGCTTTAGTGTTTAAATTTAATATTCTTATATAAATTCAATTATATTTCGGTACATATTACACTACTATTATAGCAATCATATAACGTTTTGTAAATGGAGTATTGAGGGAATTCTTTCTCGATAAGAGAAACAAGCGAAAATAAAAAAGCCTATCCTGTCTGACCCACAGGATAGGCGGTGTCCGTAAGGACATTCATCAACCTAAACTCGGAGCATCCACTTTGGAGTGGGTGCTTTCTGTTTAATTAGATATTATCATCTTATGTCTGATATT
>CAYOHM010000030.1:0-21229 GCA_964403785.1 uncultured Alistipes sp. | reverse complement strand
GCTGGCAAACTTTTAGCGCAAGCGGGCCTTAAAATCGTGCCTACAAACCGTCACTCTTAGTGAGAGCGTGCCTTAAAATCGCGCCTACAAACCGTCCCTCTTAGCGAGCGCGAGCCTTAAAATCGCCTCTACAAACGTCCCTTAATTTCTGCCAATATTTGCGTATATCAAAAAAGGCTTAATGAGAATGTTTAATATTCCCACTAAGCCCATATTATGCTGCTTCCTAGTTCATCCGAATATGCTGATTTCAGCATACCTTCATTTTAAATTTCTGAATATCCTTATCAGTTTCAACCACTTCTATTTTGGCGCCTATACCGCGCAATTTCTCGTCAAACGCCTCATATCCACGCTGTATGTAATAAATATCTTCTATTTGTGTATATCCCTCAGCCATAAGACCCGCTATTACGAGCGCAGCGCCTGCTCTCAAATCAGGCGCGTAAACTGATGCTCCGGTCAGCCTGTCAACTCCGTCAATTATCGCGACATTGCCCTCTACCTTGACCTTGGCACCCATTCTTGTAAGTTCGTCGACATATTTAAATCTGTTCTCGAAGATACTTTCCGTTATTACGGAGGTACCCTTCGCCCCGGCAAGCACAACTGCCATCTGCGGCTGCATATCCGTAGGGAAGCCCGGATACGGCAAGGTCTTGATATTGGTCGGCTTCAGGTTCTTACTGCCGATTACCCTTACTGCATCATCAAATTCCTCAACCTTGCAGCCAATCTCAACGAGCTTGGCGGTAAGCGCCTCAAGGTGCTTCGGAATGACGTTTTTAACTGTTACATCACCGCCGGTTGCCGCTGCAGCAAACATAAATGTTCCTGCCTCAATCTGGTCCGGAATTATCGAATATGAACAGCCATGAAGCCTTGAAACGCCTGTTATACGGATAACATCCGTTCCTGCGCCTTTAATATTGGCACCCATTGCGTTAAGGAAATTACTTACATCAACAATATGCGGCTCCTTCGCGGCATTCTCAATAATCGTCTTGCCCTCAGACATTGCCGCTGCCATCATTATGTTAATCGTAGCTCCCACAGAAACCACATCCAAATATATATGGTTTCCCTTGAGCTTGGCGGCCGATGCCTTAATCATACCGTACTCAATCTCGACATCCGCACCAAGGGCTTCAAATCCCTTCTTGTGCTGGTCTATGGGTCTGGTTCCTATATTACAGCCACCCGGAAGAGCCACCTCAGCCTTTTTATATTTGCCAAGAAGCGCACCTATAAGATAATACGATGCCCTGATTCTCTTAACATACTCTCCGTCCACACATACATCACTTATTGTCTTGCCATTTATCTGAACTGTATTATTATATACATATTTTACCTGCGCACCGATTCCCTCGATTGCCTGCAGCATAACCCTTACATCCCTGACATCCGGAACATTCTCAATAAACACTGTTTCGTCAGTCATTATAGCTGCAGCAAGAATACCAAGCGCAGCATTTTTAGCACCACCAATGGAAACTTCTCCCTTAAGAGGCTGTCCGCCCTTAATAACATACTGTTCCATTATACACCTCTAACTAATTTTTAAAAAAACACATATAATTACAGTATATCACAAAAAATTTTTTTGTAAATGTAAAACTCAAAAAAAGCAGCATCAAAGTACAAAGCTTTCAAATATTCTATAAAACCTGTCGCCTATATCCGCAATGTCCGCCGCGGTGAACTTTCCCACCGTTGCACAAAGAACAATTACGAATACATAATACGCCGGATGTGCCTTAAGGTTATCTGAAAGCCTGCTGACAGCCTTTGTAATTCCTGCGTCCTTTAACGCATACAGCGTAAAAATCACCACAAAATTGCTGATTATTATTGCAGAATAATCCCTGCCGTAGTCACATGTAAGCACGAACATAGGCAGCTGCGCAGCAAGGATGAACACAGGAAAGAGCTTTGCAATAAAGCTGCTCTGCGCGGCAGCAAATTCCTTCCAGATATCCGCTATAAGCTTCAGCATTGGAGATATTACCGCCAGCACAACAACACTCTTTATAATATTTCGGGCCAGAGGTATCTTTACAAATACCCCGAATGTGTCAAACACGCTGCTGTAATATTCTAACTTGACCATCATATCCTGTGTTATATAATCCGCAGGAAGGTCCGTAGTGGCATCAATAATCGCCATTGTATCGCTGTAACTGTAATTTATGCTGCTGAAGAACTGCATATAAATAAACGTAATGCAGGGAAGCAGCAATGTCATTGCAAAAATACTTCTGCCGTACTTTTTCTTTAACACGAATGCAAAATAGTAAACTAAAACCAAAACTGCTGGGTAATACTGGAATACAAACGCCTGGTGGGTGAGCACTGCCCCCACACACAGAAATGGTATTATCCACACACAAACATCATCCATAATAAGAATTGCCGATATGATGAGTGTCATAATCAGATACATATCAAATCTTCCGTAATTACCCCAATAGAACAGGAAGGCAATCGAAGCCGGATTTACCAGAAAAAGTCCCAGCAAAAATATAATACCACTCTTACTTTCATCATATTCCCTTACTGCAATCTTATGCATAAAGAATATGGTAAGTGCACACAGAAGCAAAATATTTGCCAAAATAAATATGTATATATGCTTAATCGTCAGATTGGGTATGAAGAATCTCAGGAGGCTTCCGATGAGCCCCCTTGAGATAAAGCCCAGCCTGTAACTAAGCGCATAGGGTGTGATGCACCAGCTCGTTACTTCATCTATCACCGGTATGTAGTAGATAAGATAACATACCAGTGTGATGAAAAACATAAATTCATATCTGTATTTACTGATAAAACGTTTCATTTGTTTACCTCAAATTTCATTAAATCAATTTAGATAATTTAACGGGTTTACCTGAACACCATTTACATGAATCTCAAAATGTACGTGAGGCCCCGTACTCTGTCCGGTATTACCCGACTTGGCAATCTGCTGACCCTGTGAAACCGTCTCGCCGACACTTACCAGAGTCTTGCTCAAATGCCCATATCTCGTAAGGGTTCCGTCCGGATGTCTTATATCAACGCAGATACCGTATCCTGAGTACCAGCCGGAACGAACAACCACGCCGCTGCTTGAAGCCATAACTGAAGTACCCACAGGAACACCCCAGTCAACACCCTTATGGGTTGTGCCCCACCTTGCTCCGAAGGTTGACGTTAATGTACCTCCGGCAATAGGTTTGATATAGGTTGGAAGAGCCTTTGTTCCTCGCCTCAAAATCCTAGGTACAGACTCAACAATAATTGTTTCCCTGATAATAGTCCTGTCCGTTTCCTGCCCATTCTCATATCTGATTACCGCAACAACCTCATGATAACCCTCCGAGCCCTCCTGAATGACTGTAACCTCGTTCTGGTACATAGTGTCATCATCTATGTACTGAACCGGTGCATCATAGGATTCCTCGTACGTTGACTCCTCAAAATACACGATGGAAAGCTCAGGTGTCGGCACCGTAACTACAATCTCATCACCGATACCGATAACGCCATCCTGTGAAAGACCATCATTAAGCTCTACCAGCTCCGAGGTGGAAAGATTATACGCCTGTGCAATCTGTGAAAGGGTATCCCCCGATTGTACCGTATAGATTGTCTTTTCCTCGGTTTCCTTGGTTATATCCTCAAGAGCAGCGTCCACTGACACAATTCTGTCAGCATTTACCTCTATCGGTGTCACCGAAAGTGTCTCACTAAATATCATTGCAAGACTTCCGTCCTCATATACGGTATCCTCGTCGGCTTCAACAACAATGCTACCGTCAACCACGCTTACTACCTTGGCTGCTGCCGAACCGCCGATGTCGGCTTTAACTATTTCAATACCGAACTGGGATTCTTCAACATCCGTACTGCCGGTAAGTCTTACCTGAAACTCATTATTTACGTCATAGCTTTCCTTAACACCATTCATAACCTCGACAATTTCTTCCTTCGAGCCAAGTGTTATCGTATAATCATTGATGCGGATTGCGTAGGCATCCTGCTTGTCAAATACTATCTCCGTGTCAATAAGCTCGTTGTACATAACATCCGACATATCATCCACTGACATACGCTGTCCGAAGCTGTACTCCTCCTGTGTAACAATAAGCTCGGGGTCCATATAAACCAGCCGCCCAAGCTCCGCACTTATCCTTCCTCTTGCCTCTATAAGCGCCTGCTCTGCCTCCTCCTGCGTATTAACTGCTCCAAGCACCTTATTATTTAACGTTACCGTAAAATAACCGGTATCCTGGCTGATAACCTCAGAAGTACTCCCCTTAGGTATGTAAACAAGGCAGATAAAGCATATAAGCGTTACCGCCTTAATCAGGGTCATACGAATTCTTCTGGAATATCTTGTAATTGTATCCATAAATCCTCCATTACCTGCTCTTATCAGTATTCTTTTTTACAGAATATCCGAATGTGCCGATTTTGTCCCCAAGCTCGAAATATTCTCCATGGGAATACGCTGCCAGCCGGCTGCTGTTAATGTCGAACTTTCCGTTTTCGTCAAGGTATTTATTCTCAATAGTAACTCCTGCCACCTCTGCGATAAACATATGATGTGAGCCCAGCTCAACTACATCCTTGACCTTACATTCTATATTTACAGGGCTCTGTGCAATGCCCGGCGCCTTCACAAAGCGTGACTGCAGCGTTGTCAGCTTCATATCTGCGAACTTATCCACATCTTTTCCTGAACGGACACCGCAATAATCAGCCGCATATACCAAATCCTTATTGACAAGGTTAATTACAAATTCTCCGGTTTCCTTAATTATATTATAGGAATATCTCTCCGGTCTTACCGAAATGGATACCATTGCCGGCTCGGAGCAAATCGTTCCCGCCCATGCCAGCGTTATTATATTTGGCTTTTCTCCCTCGCGCATACAGCTTACCATTACTGCCGGCACGGGATAAAGCATATTTCCTGCCTTCCAATATTCTTTTGCCATAAATGCCTCCTTACTCCTGCATAGCCAGTATCAGCTCGGGTACAAGCTGTTTCTTACGTGATACCAGCCCCTTTATATAAACCGAATCCGTGCTGCCTCTTACTCCGAATGCCTTTGTTACCAGCAAATCAGCTCCGTTTCCGTAATAGATGAGCTCACTTGAGGTATCATAAACATTTGTAAGCATAAAAAACAGCATTTCTCCATCCTTGCAGGTATAATTCTTTTTGATATATGGGATTATCCTTGTCTTTATCGCCTCGAGCTCCTCCCTGCTCATTGATGAAATCTGCCCGATTCCGAAGGAACTCTGTCCCACATTGAATTTTTTAAAATCCTGATAAAATATCTCTTCATCGGACTTATCCTTTAAGTTACTTCCCGCTGCAAACATACCGGTTGCAAAGTCTATAATATCAATGCCCGCTGTTTTGGCAAGGCTCTCTGCTGCTGCCTTGTCATACGGCGTGCAGGTCGGCGACCTGAATACAAGTGTGTCCGAGATAATTGCCGAACACAAAAGACCCGCAGCCTTTGGCTCTATCTCTATCATATTCTCATTGAAAATCTGATAGATAATGGTTGCCGTACAGCCAAGCGGCTGATTTCTGAAATATACTGGCGAAACCGTTTCAAGGCTTCCGATTCTGTGATGATCCAGTATTTCCAGAATGTCAGCCTCCATAATTCCGTCAACCGCCTGGTCCTTTTCATTATGGTCGACAAGAATTACCTTCTTTCTCTCCATTCCGAGTAAATTTCGTCTTGAAATCATACCCACGTATTTGCCGCTTCTGGTAAGAATAGGAAAATCCCTGTGTCTTACGCTTGCCATAGTTTGCTTGATGTCCTCCACCAGCGCCTCGGTTCTGAAGGTGATAAGATTATCTTTTTTCATAAAATAGCAAATCGGCATACTCTGATTGATAAGTCTGGCAACCGTATAGGCATCATGAGGCGTTCCGATTACCGTACAGCCCTTTTGCGCCGCAAGCTTCTTAATAGTGAGGGAAATTCCCGCGCCCTCGCATACAATGATGCAGCCCGCTGACATTTCTATCGCACAGAGCTGTGATTCATATCTGTTGCCGAGGATAACCAAATCTCCCGGCTCAATATAATCCTCCATAAGCTCGGGATTGGCTGCCGCAACCAAAACCTTGCCCTTCTCAAAAATCGCCGATGAATCTCCGGTTAAAAGCTCACCGTCAAGGGTTTCAATTATGTTAATGTAGGGCGTTTTTGCCGCAGATAAAATCCTGCTGTCATAAACATCCATATAGGAATTTGCAATATCACCGATTGTAATAAGCCCCAAAAGCTTGTCCTCATCAATTACAGGCAGCGTTACTACATCCGTACTCTTCATAAGATACCATGCTTTTTTAAGTGAAATGCTGCCGCTAACTCCTGCAACCTTTCTGATATCAATGTCCTTTACCTGTGGTGATACGTCATCAATGTATGCAGGCGCATTCACTCCGAAATAATCAAGGACATATTTGGTTTCCTGATTAATTTCGCCTGCACGTTTTGCGACATATCTGTCCGAGCCGGTGAGCTTATTCTTTAAATATGCATAACATATTGCCGAGCATATGGAATCCGTATCGGGATTCTTATGTCCGATTACATATATCTTCTTATTATCCATAGTGCATCTCCATACTATCAATACTACTATTTAATAACTTCCTCAAAGATAAGTCAACATAAAATAAAAAAGTGACAGCTCAAAAAGTAAAAATGTCTGAAAACGATTGTGAAAAATAACTATTTATGATACAATATCAGTATGTAATTTCGGTATAATTATTAATGGGAGGTATTTTTTTATGCATGGAAATGTTATTGTCGGACAGTCTGGCGGTCCGACTTCTGTAATTAACTCAAGCCTTGTAGGTGTATTTAAGACTGCTAAGGATCGTGGAGCAGGCAAAGTTTACGGTATGCTTCATGGCATAAAGGGACTTCTTGACGGTCAGTATGTTGATCTTTCGGAGCACATTAAGACGGATCTCGACATTGACCTTTTAAAGAGAACTCCTTCCTCATTCCTTGGCTCATGCCGTTATAAGCTGCCTGAGATATGCGATGATAAGGAAATATACGAAAAGATTTTTGCAACGCTCAAGGAATTAAATATAGAAGCTTTCTTCTATATCGGCGGCAATGACTCAATGGATACGATCAAGAAGCTTTCTGATTATGCAATCCTGATTAACAGTGACATCAAGTTTATGGGTGTTCCTAAGACAATTGATAATGACCTTGCAACAACGGACCACACACCGGGCTACGGCAGTGCCGCTAAGTACATTGCAGCAGTTACAAAGGAAATCATCCGTGATGGTCTTGTATACGATTATCCTACAATCACAATCATTGAGATTATGGGACGTAATGCCGGATGGCTTACCGCTGCAGCCGCACTTTCCAAGGCAGAGGACTGTGAGGGTGTGGATATGGTATTTCTTCCTGAGGTGCCGTTCGATATTGATTTCTTTATGAATAAGGTTAAAGAGCTCAGCAAGGTTAAGTCTTCAATCGTTATTGCAATCTCAGAGGGTATTAAGGTTGCTGACGGCAGATATGTCTTTGAGCTTGCAGACCATGTAGAATTTACGGATGCTTTCGGTCATAAGCAGTTATCCGGTTCTGCAAAGTTCCTTGCTAACAAAATAGGTGCCGAGCTTGGTGTTAAGACTCGTGCAATCGAGCTTTCTACATTGCAGAGATGTGCCGCACATATGACAAGCCGTGTGGATATCACGGAGGCCTTCCAGGTTGGCGGTGCTGCTGTCAAGGCTGCTTTTGAGGGCGAGACAGGCAAAGTTATCGTTCTTGACCGTGTTTCAGAGGATCCGTATATCTGCGTAACCAGCTCACAGGATGTTCATAAGATTGCCAATATTGAGAAGAAGGTTCCGCTTGAGTGGATTATTAACGATAACACCTATGTTTCGGACGCACTTATCCACTACATAAGACCGCTTATTCAGGCTGAGCTTTCACCTGTAATGGTTGACGGTCTTCCAAGACATCTTAAGCTTAACTTATAATAAAAATCCCGATGAAGTATCAGCTTCATCGGGATTTTTTATGTGTGTTAGTATATTACATAATGCTTTTTACGGTTGATACCACATTTTCGACCGTAAAGCCAAATTTTTCAAAGAGCTTTGCCGCAGGACCGCTTGCACCAAACGATTTCATTGTAACATATGCTCCGTCAAGTCCGACATACTTACCCCAGCCAAATTCCGAAAGTGCTTCAACCGCAACTCTCTTTCTCACGCTCTTAGGAAGTACTGACTCCTTGTATTCATCGCTCTGCTTCTCAAATTCATCCATTGACGGCATACTTACTACTCTTACGTCAATTCCGTCCTTAAGCAGCTCCTCCTTTGCAGAAACAGCAAGGCAGACCTCCGAACCGGATGCCATAATAATCGCGTCCGGCTGCTCCTTTGAGGAATCGGCAATCACATAACCTCCCTTAAGTGCAGCTTTGCTGCTTCCCTGAATCTGTGGAAGATTCTGTCTTGAAAGAACCAGCGCCGTCGGCGTATTCTGTGACTTTATCGCAAACTGCCATGCTGCTGCCGTTTCAGTGTAATCACATGGTCTGAATACCGTAAAATTAGGCATTGAACGGAACATTGCAAGCTGCTCTACCGGTTCATGTGTAGGTCCGTCCTCACCAACGCCAATGCTGTCATGTGTAAGCACAAATGTCAGAGGCACTCCCATAATTGCTGAAAGACGAGCCATAGGCTTTACATAATCACTAAATACAAAGAAGGTGGAAACAAATGCCCTAAGTCCGCCGTGAAGCATAATGCCGTTTCCGATTGCCGTCATTGCAATCTCCCTTACACCAAAGTGGAAATTGCAGCCTTCATATGAACCCTTTGCGAAATCACCCATTCCATTCATATATGTCTTGGTGGATGGCGCAAGGTCTGCCGAGCCACCGACAAGGGAAGGCATCACCGCCTTAAGCTTCTGAATAAGTCTGCCCGAAACGCTTCTTGTTGCCTCGGCCTTATCCTCATGAGCCCAATATTCCTCAGAAGCAAATAAATCGTCCATATATGAAATATCATAATGTTTATCCCAAAGCTCCTTAAGCTCAGGGTACTCAACGCAGTATGCAGCAAACATTTTATTCCAGTCATCCTGCGCTGCTGCCAAGTCCTTTGAGATGTTATTAAAATTATCATACACCTCCTGAGGTACGAAGAACGGTTCATTTGACGGCCAGCCCAAATTCTCCTTGAGTGCTGCAACATTATCCACGCCCAGCGGCTCTCCATGTGCGCTTGCCTTGCCCTGCTTTGCAGGACAGCCATAGCCTATCTGTGTCTTTACCTGAATAAATGACGGTCTTTCCTTATCAGCCTTAGCTTCTTCTATTGCCCTGCCGATTGCATCAAGATCCGTACCGTCCTCTACAACCAGTGTCTGAAAGCCAAATGCCTGCATTCTCTTAACAACATCCTCAGTAAATGCAATATCCGTGCTTCCCTCTATTGAAATCTGATTTGAATCATACAATACTATTAATTTAGAAAGCCCCAGCGTACCCGCAAGTGAAAAACATTCTGATGAAATTCCCTCCATCATACATCCGTCACCGCCAAGCGCATAGGTGTAATGGTCAACCACAGGATATCCTTCCCTGTTAAATACTGCTGCCATATGAGCCTCTGCAATAGCCATACCTACTGCCATACCCATTCCTGCACCGAGTGGCCCCGTTGTTGCCTCCACGCCAACCGTATGTCCGTATTCAGGATGTCCCGGTGTAAGTGAGCCAACCTGTCTGAACTGTGCCAAATCCTCCTTGGAGAGATTGCCATATCCAAACAAATGCAGCAAAGAATAAAGAAGCATTGACCCATGTCCGCCTGAGAGAATGAATCTGTCCCTGTCCACCCAATCAGGGTCGGCAGGATTGTGTTTTAAATGCTTTGCCCATAACTCATATCCGACAGGAGCAGCTCCAAGCGGAAGTCCGGGATGTCCGGAATTTGCTTTCTGAATTGCATCTGCAGATAACACTCTGATTGCATTCACCGACATAGTATCAATTGCGTTCATTTATTTTATTCCTCCTAGGCATAAGCCAATTCAACTTATATTTTATTTAAAATCCGACTCGAAAAGAATGGTATATTCTTTATTGCCGACTTTCTTTTTCTTAGCTGAGCCGAATAATTTCTTATTAGCTCTCTTTTCGGCTGATTCTATCGCCGTATCAATTACATCACGAACATCCTCAAGGCTCACTCCATCCTCGCTTGAATGGATTTCGTCAATTCTAAGATACAGCTGCAGCAGCGCCTTCTCGTCAATCGTGTAGCTGCACTTATCAGCATAGCGCTTGCACATCTCAACAAGCTCATTTACCGTAAACTGCTTGTATGTGATTCTGTGATTGAACTTTTCCAAGAGCTCAGGATTGTTCTTTAATAATTCGGTTATTTCACTCTCTGAATCCTCAAGAATGATAAGCAGCTCCTGTGTATTGGTTTCCATAACCTCAACGAGCTCAAGTATCCTCTGGCGGTCCAAAACTCCCGCTTCTTCTATTATAAGAGCAGCTCCAAGGAGCTTTCCGATAGAGCGCTCAATTCCACGCTGATTAATATTATCACCCGTAGTTCTCGCAATCTTACGGGCATTTTCAGGATACAAAACATTAAGAGCCTTTACAATGTTAATCGCAAGTGTGGTCTTGTCAGAGCTTCTGTTACCTGAAATAATGATATTGCCGATCCCCGAGGTGCCTTTCTTGTCCTCGTACTTGGTGCTCTCAAAGTACTCGCCTATCTGATTTTCAAGTCCTGCCACCTCACTGTACTTGGTAAAATATCTCTTTACCTCCATAGGGATTTCGTATACAGCATCAATTTCCGGCTGGAACGGTCTTAAAACAAGTTTCTCAGCTTCCGGTTCACCTGACTGTTCATATGCACCGTTGTATTCCGGCATATCCATTCTGGCTTCAAACTGCGCAGCATTGGCTTCATCCGCAAGTGCAGCCTCCACCATTGCCACCGTTGACTCTATATCCTGTGTTCCTGTAATACCGGCATCAGGCGTTCTGTCACCCGGCTCAGGCTCTGCTGCTTCCGGCTCTGATACCTCCGGCTCCGATACAGCCTGCTCCGGCATCACTTGTTCCGCTATTGTCTGCTCCGGCATCGTCTGCTCCGGTACTTCAGGCGCCGGTGCAACTGACTCTAAAACGATGGTGTCATTTATATTAATTTCACGCAATGCACTCTCATCCTCAGCATCAAGCGGCACTACCTTGGTGTCACCCAGCAGGGCAGCGTCATCAACTGCTGCCGCCTGAGAGCCCGGCTCATCATAAAATGCATTCATGCCATTCACCGGCATAAACTGCTGCGTAGCAGAAATATCCTCCGGTTCTTCAGCCTGCGTATTTAATGAAATCGGACGTGTGTTATCCGTCTTCTTCATCGCATCAAAGCTCTGACTCTGTGCCATAATCTCCTCGACATTCATGCCGAGTGTGTCCTGTCCGACCATAGCAGCTTCCTGCAAAATAGGCTGTTCCTGAATATCCATAACCGGAGCCTGCTGTGTCTGAACGTCCGCAATCGGAGCAGTCTGTGCCTGAATATCTGTAACAGGAAGGGAATTCGTATCAAGTGAAATCTCCTCAAGGCGCACTGTATTGCGGCTCTTCGCCACTTCGGCATTATCGGCAGCCGCCCCCGGATTAAGTATTGAATTCTTAAGCTCGATTGCCTGTTCTACGGCATCACCGACTTCAAACCGGTCTATGATTTTCTCGCAGAAATTCACGCATTTTTCATTCTGCTTTGTCTTTGCATAAAGCTCAGCCAATGTATATGCATACTTTTCATCGAGGTCCCTTTTCATAAAATCTTCAAGAATCTTGATGAGTTCGGTCTTTTTAGCCCCCTGCACAGCCTTCAGCTCATATAAAAGCTCATACTTTTTGTTGTCACGTCCCGCTGTCTCAACATACTCATCATATAATTCTTCTGCATCATCAATCTCATCAAGACGGATATAAACCTTAGTAAGCTTATACAAAAGCTTCTTACCGCCAAGATTCCTGTTATACGCAAGAATACAGAAATACCTAACATCCTCAAGCCGTCCTACTGCCTCATAGAGATTAATAAGCATTGCAAGGTACTTCCAGTCCTTAAGACGCTTAAAATCCATTTTATCCGCAATTCTGACTGCTTCATCGTAATTCTGCTTTAAATATAATTTTCTAATTTTATCTAAATTCCCATAAAAATCGTTATTATTCATGACTGGGGTCACCTCTTGCATATAGATAGGTTAAGTTTATCACACTATATAATACTTGTCAAAATTTCACGCTAAAAAAGACTTTCCTGACTGTACTCAAGCCGCGTATATTCCATCTCTTCGTTCTGTATCTGGCTTCTGTAATCTACAACAACCGTCTGCTGCCTGCCGTCCGACAGCTTCTGTCCGAGAATGTAATTTACGTCAAATCTTCCCGTAATAGCAGGTGTAACACCGCGTGCAGGAACAATGAGCTGGACGTGGTTTGTCTTTAGGAGCTTAAATATCGGCTCCCATATATAAATATCCTTTGCCGCACCAAACGGATTGTCAATAAAAACCACCTTGCCGATGGAGGATACTTCCTTTCCTGCCGCGTTGATATTTGAAATATAGTTTATAACAGCAATCAGGAACTGGATGTAAATGCCCTGGGACTGTCCGGTACTTCCGACAGCCTCCTCGTATCTTAAGTACCTGCTCTGCTGTCCGATACGCTCTCTCTTATACAAATTAAGCCTGATTGCATTCATATCCGTCACAATCACTGAGAAAAGCTTCTTCCACGAGAGCCTGTTCTTAATGTAATCCATACGCTCCTCATCGGACTTAAAGCTCTCTGAAAATGCCACCGTATCATTAATATATGCCGACATCCTCTCCTTGTAAAATTCCTCCTTGACATATGGGATGTTCAAGCCAATCATGGAAATAACCTCATTGTCGAGGGTAATCTTGGAAAGCTTAGGTAATCTGTCAAGCTCGGACTTAATATTGCAGCATATCTGGATACATCTGTTTTCAAAGCTGTCCTTGATTTTTTCCATATCCTCCATGCCCTTGCCGACACGTTCCTTCTCAAGCCTTATACATTCACAGGTTTGTGAAATGCTGCTCTTTGCCTGTTCAATCTCTCTAAGGTCCTCAGGTACATTGACACTTCTTTCGACCTCGTTTGCAAGATCATAGGCATCCGCCTCCCTGAGCTTTTCAATAATGGACCTCTTATCACGCAGGAACTCTTCTCTCTTTTTATATTCGTTTTTGATAAGCAGGTCAAATTCCTTCTGCATATCTTCTGCCCCTTCAAGCTCCTGTGCCGACGCATCCTTCTTGGCGGCAATCAGGTCAAGTCCTGACATTCCTGAATTGCTAAGGCTTCTCTCAAGCTCATGCTCTGTAATTGTATATTCAGATAATTTTTTATCCCTATTATTAATTTGCAGGGTAAGCTCCTTGATTTGAGCCTTCATTGATTTTACAACCCCGCTATGTTCATTTATATAACTCGTCGGATTGTTACATTCAAATGCTTCATAGCTTCCGTACTTTTCCTCGATAGAATGTACCGCATGCGAAAGACTTCCCTCCATACGGTTCATCTGGGCATTCTGGGCTTCGTTTTCTTTTGTGAGGGTATTTATCTCAACCCTTAGGGTATGCAGACCGTCCTCAAGGTTTTTCTGAAGCTGCCGCCAGTATTCCCGTCCTTTTTGCGAGAGGTGCTGCGCAAGCTCATCCCTTGTGAATCCGGCTTTTGCTATGTTTTTAAGGCATTTTGCTATATTTTCATCATATGCCGCAATGAGAGTTTTCTTGTCATTTAAGTCTGCATTTTCGTCCTTTATGGCTGCTGTCAGACCGTTAAACCTTATGAGTACCTGCTCTAAGCTCTGCCCTGATAAGCCGACATCAATTTCCGGCATATAATACATATCAAACACATTCTGCCACTGTAAATCAAGCTTTTGGCAGGCATCCTTTAACGATGCAAGCTGGTTTTTAGCCTCCTCGTATTTTATCCGGTTTCTTTGGGCAACGGGCGCATACTCCTCCTGCATATGACTGAATTTTTCTGCGTCCTCACCTGATTTTTTCTTTGCAAGATAGAGCTGTTTTATCTCATTATAGTTTTCTCTTATTTTTATAAGACGTGCGATTTTATCCTCCGAAGTCTGGATAAGTGCCCTTGTGGATTGTGCCTTTTCATCCAATTCCTTAATACGGGCATGGAGCTCTTCCCTGCGGCGCACCAAGCCCTGGTGCTCTCTCCTTCCCTCCTCAAGCTGTGCTTTTAAGCCTTCAAGCTTTTTAGGAGAATCCTGAGCGCCTGCATTATTAACCTGCACCATATAAAGATAATCCTCCCAAAGGACCTCCTGCTTTCTCCTGAGATTTTTTATGACGTCTTCCATTTCACAGGCTTCATTATTTGCCTTGTCAATTTCTGCAGCAACGCTCCCTGCGTCATACAGAAAACTCAAATCCTTCGTTCCGAATACAATATATTCCGTACTTGCCGCAAGGTGGGTATCCCTTACTATCATCTCGCTGATTATAGGCACAACATATGAACTGTGGCTGATATTTCTCAAATTAATATCCGCCTTTATCCTGTCAAAATCCCCTTTTATCACAAAGCTGTAATCAAGGAACGGGACTCTTTTGGCAACGTCCCTTTGTTGTCCGGCAGTAAGAGTCTGATACCACTGATAACCATACATAACATCTTCTCCGTAGGTATCAAATAAATATTCCTCGACCTTCTTATACTGCTGTCCGTCAAGCATATAGCGTCCCTGCGACAGATTCTGCACATATTCAAGCATTAAATGCTCGTCTATTTCAGCCTCGGCAATCTGTCGGATTGAATTCTTATACATTTC
Organism: uncultured Alistipes sp.; assembly: GCA_964403785.1. Classification (GTDB taxonomy): domain Bacteria; phylum Bacillota; class Clostridia; order Lachnospirales; family Lachnospiraceae; genus MGBC120314. The sequence goes on along the minus strand of CAYOHM010000030.1, from coordinate 6,252 downwards.
GTATATTTTATCGGTAAGCCTCCTATTATCCGTCTGTGCGTATACGGCATAAAGAGAATTTAATTTATCCCTGTCAATACTGCCGGAGGCACTTCTTTCACAGCCCGCTATCTCGTGCTCACAAATGACATTCTGTGAGGCAAGTCTTGAAATATCCTCCTGAAGGCTTTCATATTCATCCGAGAGCTCTTTTCTGCGCCTGTCTGCATCCTCCAGCGCTTCTTTATATTCGTTAAGCTCCTTTTGCAGCTTCTCCTGCTCACTCTGAGCCAAATCGGCGACAAGAAGCCCTGCAGCCGTAAGCTCCTGCTTTAACTGCTCCTCCCTCTTGGCTATGTTCTCATGAACGGATTTTTCAGCGCCCTGTGCCGCTGCCATTTGAAGCTTGGCGGCTTCACAGGACTTATCAGCCTTTTCAAAATTTTCCCTGTATTCCTGCGCCTCCTTCTCCAAGGCGGCAATTCTTTCATTATAGTCATCCTGAAGCTGGTTTGTAAGAATACGCGCCTGTCCTGCGAGATTGTGTATCTCGGCATAAAGCTCGCTGTCATCCTTCATACGGTTATCGAGAGATAGTCTTATCTCCTCCTTAAGACCCTTGTACTTTAAAAGCTCGTCATAGTATTCCATACATTCTGCTTCTGACTTCTGTTTCTGAAGGTCCTTCTCCTTAGCTAAGGCTTCTTCTATCTTAGCTGTATATTCCTCGACAAGCGCCTTTAATTTCTCAAGCTCCCTTCTGTCATCCAAGGTTTTGGCAACAGCTATATTTTTCTCCTCAAAAACAAGCTTTTCCTCAAAAAGAGAAATACTCTCGCCGTTCTTAGCCTTCTCATCATTAATCTGCTCAATCAATCCCCGGCATACCGCAAGCTCTTTAATAAGCTCCTCCCTTAACTGCTCCTTGTGCAGCTCGTAGTCCTTAAAACCGTCAATTTTGTCGGAAAGCTCCTCCATGAGCTCAATCTGCCTGTCAAAGGCATTAATTTCCTCTTTTCTTCGTGAAAGCTCAATAATTCTGCCCTTAATGTCAAGAAGTGTGCGCGCCATACTTTCTTCGCCGGTATCGCTCCCCGTCTGGCTGCAAAAGGACTTCTGAATTATCTCCTCAATAAGAAGGTCTTCAATTACTTTGCGGCTAGTTTTGTAATTAGCTTCAAAATAAGTTCTCACATGACCCTCAGTCTTGTTAATACCCCTTATTATCTCCCATTCACTTTCAAAAAGCCCGTACTGGCTGATAAAATTCTGATAATCTCCCTTACGGTCAAATATATGGACTTCAACACCGTGGTCCTTCTTTTCCAAATCACGCAGATAGCTTTTAAGTCCGTTGTAGGTAATCCTCTCGCCATCCTTTGAAAGCGGAAGATTCTTTATGTCGTTATCGCCAAATTCTCTGTAAAAGATACAGTAATTGAAATATTCAATGGACGCGGTATCCCGCAAATCGCTCTCACCGCTGTCCCTGCCTTTTCTTGCACAAAAGCCCGTTGTCATATAACGGAAATTCTCCCTCTGATAGCAGGAATCCAGTTTCCACTCGATAAGCGAATGGATTGTCGTGCTGCCGCCCGGAGACCTGAAAAGCTTCTCTATGGGCTGTTTTTCATCAAGAGTACAGTTCGGAATGAGATTCTGTAAGAGAAGCAGCATCAGTACGCTCTTGCCGCCGCCGTTTGCCAGATCATAGATAGTATTTTTACAGGAAAATCTCATCATAAAATCATCATAAAACTGAGTACCAAAATTATATTTTACATTGTTGACCCTGACACGGTTGATGTGCGGCATTATATTTCCTCCCTGCTGTTTGTTTATTGTTCCTTTGGTGTGCTTAATATCTCATATATTCTTCCTTTGTAATTGTCAAAATAATTTTCTATCAGTGCCCTGAATCTGTCCGTTGGGTAGTACCTGCCTTCCGACTGGTTAAACAGCTTCTGGTTTTCTAAAAAATTGAATACTATCTTTACATAGCCCGATTTGGAATTGCGCGCTGCCCTTATCTCCGACGTGTCCTCCACGGATATTGCCATAAGGTCATGCCAGATAAGCGCGACCTGCTTAAAGCTGTTCTCCTCTACCTCATCAAGCACCAGAGCGCTTGAGAAATCTGCAATGCTGCTCATACTTGCATCAACAGCAGCAATAACATCTTCTATTTTAACAAATTCCAGATAATTGTATGTGGATGTATCGGTATAGAACTCCATAATAATGTTGTATATAATATAGTAGCAGAGGAACAGCTCCCTGTTTGTCTTAAGTCCAAGCTCACGGCGGAGCTGCTCATTTGTATATCCGAATATTCTGTTATTCTCCCCCGGACTTACATAAAGCGCATTCCGGTACTCATATATATCCAGATTCATTTTCTTCAGGATTGAATGAACCATGGAATATACCTGACTATTCGCATTGTACTCATTATATAGTGAAATATTGGACTTCTGGGAAATATCCTCTCCCATAATTAACATTGATGTAATATCCAAAGCCCTGTCAAGATTACGGTCCTCCATACTAGTCCTCCAATCTCTCAAAAATAACATTGGTAATCTGCATTCCTGATAATGTCAGCTCATCCAGGCTGTCATCACTTCCCATTATTATCCTGAAGGCAGAAGGTGTGAAATCATCCTCTCCGGATTTTGCCAGCATATCCGATATAATTCCGTCAAGAAAGGTTTCCTGCCCTGCTTTCGCGTTAAATTCATACTGCTTTTTCTGGCACAAATGAACCAAAAACGCATAGTAATCCGCATTTTTATATATCTTATCCGAATATTTTAATGCCAAGTCATCGGTAAATTCCTTGAGCGTAAAGCTTTTTACAGCTTTAACCTTATTAAACAGCTCTTTGATAAAAACAGCAAAATTGTGCTGCAGCCTTGCTTCTTCCTCTTCATCCGCAAATATGATTTCCTGCTGCACCGCCTGCTGCGCCGACTCTGCTTTTTCCTGCCTCTCAGGCTTAAAGCTCAGCATATCGTCTATCGCAATTACGTTAAAGCTCTTTTTGATATTAAGGTCAAACAACGGATTTACGAGAAGCGGAAGTACATTAAGGTCATCCCTCCTTATCATATCCGCCAGCACATTTCTAAAGTCAAAACCATTTCTGAGCCTTTTAAGCTTTGATTTATGTATTAATTCATCAGCCTTAACCGAAAGCTGCGTACACGCCGCAAGGAGCTCGCTATGCTTATTCATCGCAATCTTAAGCTGCAGTGCAAGCTGGTAAATATCATTTAAAGTACGGTAATATGCCTCGTTTTTCTGCGTTTCCCTCTCAGCCCTCTCAAGTGTTGCCTCGATTAACTCCATATTCTTTACAAAAAGCTTTTCCTCTTCTTCAAACCATTTCATTCCGTGCTCGACAAAATCCTCATATGCCTCAATTCCGGAAAACACATCTATCGAAAGAAGTGATACAACCTCATTTTTGCGGTATTTTAAGCGGCTCACCTCATTGTTGATTCGGGCAATAACCTCAGTACCGCCCTTGAAATTCCTTGCCTTGATAAGCTTTTCGAGAAGGAGCTGCTGGACGCTTATCTTACTCTCGTCCCTGATTTCCTTGGTATCAAGGTAAAATTCCACCGCATCCGAGGTAATACTGTACCAGACATTTCCTTCCTTTACCGAGCTGTCGATAAACCTGACTCTTGAAACCCTCTTTTTATGGTCTAGCGGGTCATAGTACTCAAAAATGAACGGATGCCCGTCATTCTCAAGCTTTTCAAAAACATACCTGATAATTTCGTCCTGCTCATCAGCCTCGTAATGTTTATCAAAATCCCTCCGCAAAACAGTAACCATAAAATCATGGTACTCTGCATAGAGCACATCCTTTTCCTTGAAATTATTTTCCTCAATAAAAAAACGCAGGATTGCCATCGTCAGATATCCCATATCCAGATCTTCGTATTTGCCCTCCTTAAAGAGTGCAAACGAATTATCGCATAACTGAAAGAATGGATAATATTTTTTAAGATTAACCATTCTCTCACGATGTTCTGAAATAATATCGTTGATAAACAACTGCTCCTGCGTCATCCGTATTTCCCTTCTGTATTCACAATCCCTACAACTGAACTCTTCCGTCAAGTGCCCTTAAAAGCGTTACCTCGTCAATGCACTCCAGGTCACCGCCCACCGGCACGCCGCTGGCTATCCTGGTTACGCTGATTCCCGTCGGTTTAACCAGCTTACTGATATACATTGCCGTAGTTTCACCCTCAAGGCTGGAATTTGTAGCAATTATAACCTCATCAACATCGCCCTTAAGCCTTACCATCAGTTCTTTAAGCTTTATATCGTTAGGTCCGATTCCCAGCATTGGGGATATTGCGCCATGAAGTACATGATAAACTCCCTCGTATTTGCCCGTCTTTTCATACGCTGCCATATCCCTGGTGCTCTCTACCACCATAATTGTCCTATGATCCCTCTTTGAATTGCGGCATATCGGACATATTTCATCATCCGTAAGTGTAAAACACTCCCTGCAATATCTGACATTTGCTTTTGCATCCACAATAGCTGACGCCAGCGCGTCGACCTGCTCCTGCGGCATATTGATTATATGAAATGCCAGCCTTTGTGCTGACTTGGCACCAATGCTCGGGAGGCGTGACAATTCTTCTATTAATTTATTGACGTGACTGCTGTAAATATCCATTTGTGTACTCCTATCGCCGCATTACTGTCAACCATATAAACCTTATTTTACTACATTGGAGTGAAATTATCAAGCAAGCAAAAAACCAGCCACGCTGCCGTGACTGGTTAATTATGATTTTCATTCTATGATTTTATTGATTAATCCAATGTGTATGGAAGAAGTGAAATGTGACGTGCTCTCTTTACTGCAACTGTAAGTGCTCTCTGATGCTTTGCACAGTTTCCTGTAATTCTTCTAGGAAGAATCTTACCTCTTTCTGATACATATCTCTTTAATTTATTTACATCCTTGTAATCTATAACGTTATTAGCGCTATCACTACAGAATACACATACTTTCTTTCTTCTGCGGATTGGTCTTCTCTTCATTGCTCCATCCGCCTTTTCAGCCTTCTGTGCTGGGTTTGACATAGTAACTACCTCCTTTTTAGAATTTAGTTAAATGGTAGACCTTCATCCTCTAATCCGTCAGGAATATTCATAAATCCGTCACCTGCAGCCGTGCTTGGCGTTGGTCTGCTCGGTGCCGTATATCCGCTGTTCTCACCGGATGCTTTGCTTTCTGCAAATTCCAGCTCATCTACCATTACTTCCGTTGTATATACCTTCTGGCCTTCCTTATTTGTATAGCTGCCTGTCTGAATACGACCTGTAACTAACATCTTGGTGCCCTGATGTAAATACTTCTCAGCAAATTCTGCCTGTCTGTCAAATGCCACACAGGTAATAAAATCCGCTGTCTGTTCTGAATTGTTATCGCTGTTTCTCCTTCTTCGGTCAACAGCTAATGTAAATCTTGCGATTGCCATAGATCTTTCACCCTGTGAATAGCGAATTTCCGGATCTCTTACCAATCTTCCCATTAAAATAACTTTGTTCATGTTCTCTACCTCTTTCTTTCCGTATACAGTAAAGAGTTCTTATTAAGCAAAGTTCAAAAAAATGTATTATTACTCTTCGTCTTCTCTAACAATTAAGTATCTGATAACGTTTTCCATGATACGAACGTTCTTTTCAACTTCGTTAGGGCAATTAGCATCAGATTCAAACTTGATAAAGTAGTAGAAGCCTTCTTTCATTTTCTGAATTTCGTAAGCCAATTTCTTCTTACCCCATTCATCTACGTTAGTAACGTTGCCGCCGAAACGAGCGATGTACTCTTTAACCTGCTCAACAGTAGCTACTCTAACGTCGTCTTCAACTTTTGCACTAACAACAACTGCCATTTCATACTTGTTCATGTTGTCTCGCACCTCCTTTTGGTCTCTGGCCCCTATCCGGTCACATCAGGCATTTACTGCCTTTATGACCCTGCAAGGAGCAAGGAATAAATATATCACAGACCCTCATAATACCATACTGAATTTTTAAAATCAAGACTTTTTTCTGATTTCCCTGGTGTTTTTTTCAACTAATTTTCTTGCGACCATCACCTGATGCCCGCAGCCCATACATTTTAACCTGAAATCTGCTCCGACCCTTAGTATTTCCCACTCGCTGCTTCCGCAGGGATGTGGTTTCTTAAGGCGCACAACGTCCCCAATCTCATATTCTAATGACATA
>CAYOHM010000029.1:0-21537 GCA_964403785.1 uncultured Alistipes sp. | reverse complement strand
GGTTTGTAGGCGCGCTCTCGCTCAAAGGGACGGTTTGTAGGCGCGATTTTAAGGCGCGCTCTCGCTCAAAGTTTGCCGCAGCGGTACATAAGGCAGCAAAATACGCTGCCTAAGTACCGACGGCAAACAATGGCCTTAAAATTGTGCCTGCAAACCTACTGCCTTGGTGCGACAGTGATAATTGGCGCAAATTTGTGTCTGCAATCCCGCTGCATTGGTGCGACTGTGATAATTGGCGCAAATTTGTCCCTTTTTAGTGATTGTATTTGTGGAATGCTTTTTTGCCGGGGTAGATGGCGTTTTGGCCGAGTTCTTCTTCTATTCTTAGGAGCTGGTTGTATTTTGCTGTTCTTTCGGTACGGCATGGTGCTCCGGTTTTTATCTGGCACATATTTAGTGCTACTGCAAGGTCTGCAATTGTGGTATCCTCGGTTTCTCCCGAGCGATGTGACGCTATTGCGGTGTAGCCTGCCCCGTGTGCCATCTTTATTGCCTCAAGTGTTTCTGATATTGTTCCTATCTGATTTAATTTAATAAGAATTGAATTGCCGCAGCCTTCATCAATTCCCTTTGCAAGGCGTGATGTATTGGTTACAAATAAGTCATCACCTACGAGCTGGATTTTGTCGCCTAGTTCTGTTGTGATTTTATTCCAGCCACTCCAGTCCTCCTCGTCAAGCGGGTCTTCTATCGATATTATCGGATAGTTTTCGACTAGTTTCTTATATACATCAATTAATTGCTCAGAATTATATTTTTTCCCTGATTTTGGAAGATAATAAGCAGGTTTCCATTCACTGGCGGCTGCATCAAGCGCAAAGCATATATCCTTGCCCGGCTCATAGCCTGCTTTATTAACAGCCTCCATAAGAATATCCATTACCGCCGAGGCTTCGCCTATTTCCGGTGCAAATCCGCCTTCATCGCCAACTGCCGTTGAAAGCCCCAATGCCTTAAGCACTTCCTTTAAGCTGTGATAAACCTCCGTTCCCATCCGAAGTGCATCCTTAAAGGAGCCTGCACCAACCGGAACAATCATAAATTCCTGAAAATCCAAGGAATTTGCCGCATGTGCCCCTCCGTTAATGATGTTCATCATAGGAACGGGAAGACAATTACTTTGAGCTGTGCCAAGGAAACGATATAAGGAAACCTTACGCGACATTGCCGCGGCACGGGCGGCTGCAATCGATACCGCAAGAATGGCATTTGCGCCAAGCCTGCTCTTATCAACTGTTGCGTCTGCTTCAAGCATTGCCTTATCAACTGCATAAATATCGGAGGCATCAAGACCTGTTATGGTATTATTTATTGTTGTACTTATGTTTTTTGCAGCCTTGCAAACACCCTTTCCAAAATATCTGCTTTTATCTCCGTCCCTGAGTTCATGTGCCTCAAACTCACCTGTTGAAGCACCTGACGGAGCTGCACCCCTTGCAATTGTACCGTCGGATAAAGTAATTTCTGCCTCAACTGTGGGATTTCCTCTGGAATCAAGGATTTCCCTGCCTATAACTCTTTTAATTTCTAAATTATTCATTTTGCTGCACCTCATAAATTATTTTGATTATTACAATTACCTAATTATTTTCCCCTTTTATTCGTATTGTATGTATTATCTTGATTAAAAAGGACAAGGGCATCAAGGTAAGGTTTGGAATATAAGCGCTATCTATCAAATTTGTTGCTAAATTTGGAATTTGCAAAGGAATATGCTATACTAAAGTTGAGTACAATGAATATAGTGTTAGAAGCGAGAGTGCAAAGGGAGGTGCTATTATGACGATTGATAATACTAAAAAAACAAGACATATTCAAAACGTGGCAGCTACAATGGCTATTGAAAATATGCATCTAAGTAAAGCATTTGTTGCAGAATTAGTAAAAGTTTCAAACGGCGAAAAAACATCCGAAGAACTTAGACAGGAGGTAATTCGCAAATATGCCAGATAATAAATATTGCTACCCCGATTCTGACGTGTTAAAAAATAAACTTAATATAACTGATAAAAACAAATTGTTTGAAGCCGAAAAAGAACTTACTGCAATTCGATTAAGAGAACTTCAAGAAACACCAATCAAGGGCAAATTTGACTTTAAGCATCTTAAAGCTATTCATAAATATATTTTCCAAGATATATATGATTGGGCAGGAAAAGAAAGAACCGTTGAAATAGGTAAAGGGAATTTGTTCTGTACCACCTCATGTATTCAAAGTTATGCAGTATCGGTATTTAATAAATATTATTCTCAATGTTTTTCTTCTAAAGATAATTATGATGATTTTATACGAGTTTTTGCTGATAATTATGGTGATTTAAATGCCTTACATCCATTCAGAGAAGGAAACGGTAGAACTCAAAGAGAATTTGCAAGAATTATTTGTATGGAATGTGGCTATGATTTTAATTTGTCATTTACTACACATTCAGAAATGCTTGAAGCAAGTAAACTTTCATTTGATAAAGCTGATAGCTCTGGTTTCATAAAAATATTTTCAAGGGCGGTAACTCCATTAAGTTCTGATATAAATCGTAATGCTGATATATTAAGCATATTAACATCAGATGATTTAACAATAGGCACTTCTTCAAATTATGATTATTATGAGTATCATGAGCCTGAAAAGTCTAATGTTTATGATACTATTTATCAGGCAAAAATTACCGAAATGGAACAAATTATCGCAAAATAAAAAACCATTCGGCATTTTTAGGATTAACCTAAACCGAATGGTTTTTAGCTTTTTACTTCATTCCGAGGAACTTTTCGACCTCGCTGCTCATTTCGCTTACTTCACATACTGTATTGTGGCGAACCGGAGCTGTTCTGATTTCCTCGATTGCCTGAGGTACGGCAACATTTGCTATTGCGGATAACTCGTCCACAAGCTCAAAGTCAGACATCGAGTCATACTTAGCCTTGTCAATCGCGTCCATAACACTTCTTGTAAATTTGAATGGACTTGCTGTTGACGCAATAACCGTTTTTGTCGTATCATTTGTATCTGCGACATACTTCTTGTATACATTTGCTGCTACTGCCGTATGCGTATCAATTACATAACCCGTCTTATTATAGAGGTCCTTTATGGTCTTTGCTGTTTCCTCCTCGCTTGTATAATTGCCGTAGAAATCACCAAGCGCAGCCTTCATAGTGTCTGTAATCTCATATTTACCTGTCTGCTTTAGGGAATCCATAAGCTCTTTATTCTTAGCGGCACTGTTGCCTGCGATACGGTAAATAAGTCTTTCAAGATTGCTTGAAATGAGAATATCCATTGACGGTGAGGAGGTTAATACAAACTCCCTGTTTCTGTCATACTCACCCGTTGTAAAGAAATCATACAGCACCTTGTTCTCATTTGAAGCACAAATAAGCTTATTGATAGGAAGTCCCATATTCTTTGCATAAAATGCGGCAAGTATATTACCGAAATTACCCGTCGGAACAACTGCATTAATCTTCTCTCCCTCTGCTATCTCACCATTCTTAAGGAGTGTTGCATATGCATATACATAGTAAACAACCTGCGGAACGAGGCGTCCGATATTAATTGAGTTAGCTGAGGAGAACTGGAAGCCTGCAGCATCCATTCTCTTTTCAAGAGCCTTATCACCAAATATATTCTTAACACCTGTCTGGGCATCATCAAAATTACCCTTGATGCCGATAACATGTGTGTTGTCACCCTTCTGTGTAACCATCTGCTTTTCCTGAATAGGGCTTACACCATTCTTAGGATAGAAAACAATAATCTTGGTACCTTCAACATCTGCAAAACCGGCAAGTGCAGCTTTACCTGTATCTCCTGAGGTTGCCGTAAGTATTACTATGTCATTCTTTACATTATTCTTACGGGCTGATGTGATGAGCAAATGCGGAAGAATTGAAAGTGCCATATCCTTAAAGGCAATTGTCTTGCCATGGAATAATTCCATAAAATATGCTCCATCCGCCTTAACAAGCGGTGCCATCTCGTCCGTGTCAAACTTGGAATCATATGCCTTCTCGATACATGCCTTAAGCTCTTCCTGTGTAAAATCTGTCAAAAACAGCTTCATTACCTCATAAGCTACCGCCTTGTAGTCCATCTTTGCCAAATCACTCAAAGAAACGTCAAGCTTCGGGATGTATTCAGGAACAAAAAGACCTCCGTCCGAAGAAAGACCCTTTAAGATTGCCTGAGAGGCCGTAACCGTGATATCATCACTTCTTGTACTCTTATATAATAATTCCATTTTATGTATTCCTTTCCTATATGAAGCTTCAATGTATACAAGCTCATATTATCGTAATATCTAAAAGATTGTATCATAGTATACAGTCAAAAATCAATACCCGTGCCCGAAATTCCTAATCTTTGCAGATATTGCAATTTTATTATATATTTTAGCATATTCTATGGCTGATATGTCCTCAAGATAGTTTTCCGGATAATTTTTATTTATTCCTGCCTGCTTTAATATATTGACTGATTTGTTATATGCGATTGCCGCCTCAGCCTCGGTATCATATCTTCCGATTACATAATCGCCATTGATGTGTATCTTTGCCTTGTAATAGTCCCTGCCGTTTTGTGTTATTTTCAGCACTCCATGATATTTATTAATCACCTGCACGTTGCCGTATCTGTAATCTGAGGCATCTGAGTTTGCAAATTTAAAGTCCCTGCCCTCAACTGCGTGATTTTTGATTCCGTATCTGGACAGTATATTTACCTGCATACCGTAATCTGCCACAAATAAATATCCGTCACGCTGCATAATTTTGTGATGTGAATAATAAAAAAGGTCATCAACATCAAATTTTAAAATGCAATCCTGCGACAGGTAGTATTCAAAATATTTGTTCTGAAGGTAAATCGGCGTCTTAATATACATACCGTTGTCCCTGAAATTAATGAGCGTAACCCATTTGTCAAAGGACAGAACTATGCTGTCATTATAATCATGTATTGTAAAATCGCCGTATAAGCATTTCTGTGCCTGACTGTATGCTTTTCCGGCTGCCTCCTCACTGTCATAGCTTCCGAGGCTTATATGCTTATTGGAAAAGGTTATGGAGGCACGGTAATATTTTGTTTTATCCTTTTTAAATGCCAGATACACTCCCGGTACCATCCAATACCTCCTTGGAATTTTATACTTTAACTAGTATGATACCATATTAATTGAGAAATTGCATTTTTTATTTTGCGGAGTGAGCATACCTTAAAGTACCACATTTCACTTGAATTAGACATCAATTAATGATACATTATTAGTATTGTTTAGTCAATTTGGAAACTAAGACGGGTGCGGGTGTATATGTGCGATTATGCGGCACGTTTGCACTAAGAGTTCGCACACAGCGGTACATAAGGCAGCAAAATACTGACTTGCGTACCGGCGGCGAACAATTGCCGCATAATCCACCTATACACCCGCACCCGTCTTATTTTTTAATTGATGCTGTTGAAAGTGAGGGATATTTATGCCAATTAAAATACCAAGTGATTTACCGGCAAGATCTATTCTGGAAGAGGAAAATATATTCGTTATGGACGAGCTTCGTGCTACAACACAGGATATCCGTCCTCTTCAGATTATTATATTAAATTTGATGCCGCTTAAGGAGGATACTGAGCTGCAGCTTCTGCGTGCCCTTTCAAATACTCCGCTGCAGATTGATGTTACCTTTTTGCAGCTTGCCACTCATACCTCCAAGAACACGGCGGCTTCCCATCTTAATAAATTTTACTGCGTATTTGATGACATCAAGGATTACAATTATGATGGTATGATAATCACGGGAGCTCCGGTTGAGCAGATGGAATATGAGGAGGTCAACTACTGGGGCGAGCTTACAGAAATTATGGAATGGACAAAGACACATATCAGCTCAACTCTGCATATTTGCTGGGGAGCTCAGGCAGGTCTTTATTATCATTACGGAATCAAGAAAGAGCTTCTTCCTAAAAAAGCCTTCGGAATATTTGAGCATAAGGTTTTAAATAAAAAAGTGCCTCTTGTGAGAGGCTTTGACGATTATTTTCTTGCACCGCACTCACGCCACACCACGGTGTCAAGAGAGGATATACTAAAGCATCCTGAGCTTATGGTGCTTGCCGAGTCCGAGGAGGTGGGCGTTTTTATAGTAATGGCAAATGACGGAAAGCAGATATTTGTGATGGGACATCCCGAATATGACAGAATCACCCTTGACCAGGAATATAAGCGTGATAAGGGAAAGGGACTTGATATTGAGCTGCCAAAGAATTACTATCCTGAGGATGACTCAAACCGCAGACCCATACTTAGCTGGCGCAGCCATGCCAATAACCTCTATACAAACTGGCTTAACTACTATGTATACCAGATTACACCATATAATCTTGATGAAATGGATAATTAAACATTTTAAAAAGTCCCGACACGCCAAGCGTAGTCGGGACTTTCTTATAAAATTATAATATAACTTATTCAGGCATTCCAATGGACTTGGCAACGGCTTCGACAAGTCTTTGTTCGTCAATCGGCTTAACAATAAAGCTTTCTGCTCCACTCATAATTGCCTCACAAACCTTATCCTGCTGTCCCATCGCCGTACACATAATGACCTTTGCCTTAGGATACTTCGCCCTTATTGCTTTAAGCGAATCCAGTCCACTCATATACGGCATAGTTATATCCATAAGAACAAGATCCGGCAAAAGCCTGCCATACTTTTCGATACAATCCTCACCGTTTTCAGATTCGTAGACCGTGTAGCCATACGGCTCAAGCATCTTCTTAATTGATATTCTCATAAAAGCTGCATCATCACAAACAAGTACTTTCTTTTCCATAACTGCTCTCCCCCAGCGAAAACAAAATCCGTTATAACGCTTCTCTTAAAAAAATAATTTAACATATAATATCATATATCTGTTTAATTGTCAAAGCTGCCCTGTCATTCTCATAAAATCCTCCTCGGATATTATCTGAACGCCAAGCTCCTTTGCTTTTTTATTCTTTGAGGACTGTGATTCAACATCATTATTTATGAGATAATCTGTTTTTCCGGTTACAGAACCCGTGGTTTTGCCTCCCAGACTCTCGATTTTATCCTTAAGCTCATTTCTGTTGGCAAAGTGCTCAACAGAACCCGTTATTACAAAGGTTTTGCCTGCAAGAGGCTGTTCGGAGCCATTTTCTGCTTCATTCTCAATTACAAGCTCACCAAGCAAATCCTTAAAATTCTTGAGATTATCCGAATCCCTGAAATAATCAACCAGGCTTTGCCCTATGACCTCACCGATGCCTTCTATCGCCGTAAGCTCGTCAACAGAAGCGTTTAATATTGCGTCCATATCATTATTATAGTGCCTGCATATGAGCTTTGCATTTGAAAGACCTATATTTGCGATACCCAGTGAATATATAAGCTTTGGCAGGGTCACTTTTCTGGCATTTTCCACCGATTCAATGAGATTTTGGTATGACTTTTCACCAAAGCCCTCCATTTCAATAATCTCCTGTCTATATCTGTCTAAATGGAAAATATCACTAAACTCCCTGATAAATCCGTGCAAAATAAATTTCTCAAGGGTTGCCTCTGAAAGTCCGTCGATATTCATCGCGTCCCTGGTGGCAAAATGTGCAAAGCCTTTTATATGCTTTGCCTGGCATTTCTCATTATTACAATACAGGGCCTTAACATCATTCTGACACCTGACCTGTGTGGGCATACCACATACAGGGCATTTATCCGGAATCACCAGCCTTGAGCTTCGCGTGAGATTTTCCGAAATCTGAGGAATTATCATATTTGCCTTGTATACGGTGATATGGTCTCCGATTCCCAGCTCAAGCTCCTCTACAATACTTATGTTATGAACACTCGCTCTGCTTACTGTGGTTCCCTCCAATTCAACAGGTTCAAATACTGCAACAGGATTTATAAGACCGGTTCGCGACGGACTCCACTCTATTTCCTTAAGCACCGTTTCACAGAGCTCGTCCTTCCATTTAAAAGCAAAGGAATTACGCGGGAATTTAGCGGTTCTTCCAAGACTTAAACCATAAGCTATATCCTCATAGGTAATTACAAGCCCGTCCGAAGGAAAGGCATTGCCTGTAATCTTATTTGAAAACCACTGCACCGTATCTTCAATATTACTTTCATCCACCAGCCTGTATTCAACTACCGTAAAGCCCTGCTCTTTAAGCCACTCAAACTGGCAGCTTCTGGAATTGTTAAAATCCACGCCATCAGCCATTACCAGGGCAAATGCAAAGAAATTAACATTTCTCTGAGCCGTTATCTCATTATTAAGCTGTCTTACCGAACCACTGCACAGATTACGAGGGTTCTTGTACTTCTGGCTCTCGTCAGCTATGGCATCATTAATCCTGTTAAAATCCTCATATGTGATTACGGCCTCACCACGCAGCACAAGTCTGCCCGTATATGGAATTGTAAGAGGCACATTGGCAAACACGCGGGCATTGTTGGTAATAACCTCGCCCACCTCGCCATTTCCTCTTGTAACAGCCTTAAAAAGCTGTCCATTCTCATAGGTAAGCACAATGGTAAGTCCGTCCAGTTTCCACGAAAGAAGCGCTTCATGCCCCTTGAGCCACGCCTTTAACACCTGCACATCCTTGGTCTTATCAAGACTTAACATTGGCTGCGGGTGTCTTTCCTTAGGGAGCTCGCTAAGCACTTCATAGCCTACATTCTGTGTAGGACTTACGGACATAACAAAGCCTGTTTCCTTCTCCAATTTGCAAAGCTCATCATAAAGCCTGTCATATTCCAAATTTGTCATTATTTCATTTTCTTCTGAATAATACGCTCTGCCTGCCTCATTTAAAAGTGCAACAAGTTCTTTAATCCGTGATATGCTATCTGCCATCCCACTAACCTCTCAATCCTTTATACAATTCTTCCAGTTCCGCACCGCAAATTTCGCGGTACTGACCCATTCTTAAATCTCCGAGCTCTATGTTCATAATACGTATGCGCTTTAATTTTACAACCTCATATCCGAAATATTCACACATACGTCTTATCTGGCGGTTAAGTCCCTGCGTGAGTATTATCCTGAATTTATAAGCGCCAAGCTTTTCAACCGGACAGGGATTTGTCATACGGTCAAGTATGGGCACACCCTTTGACATACCTTTTATAAAATTCTGTGTAATTTCCCTATCAACGGTAACTATATATTCCTTTTCGTGCCCATTGGCTGCCTTTAGTACGGAATTCATAAGTTCGCCGTCATTGGTTAGCAGAAGAAGTCCCTCAGAAGCCTTGTCGAGCCTGCCAATCGGAAATATTCTCCTATCATAGCCGATATAATCTATCACGTTGTTTTTTTCGTCCGGTGCGGCTGTGCATACAATGCCAACAGGCTTATTAAATGCGAGCACTACCTTTTTATCCGCTGCGAAAACCTTCCTTCCGTCCACGCATACTTCCTGAGCCTCGTTTACTTTACTGCCCATCACTGCTTTTTTCCCGTCTATCGTTACCCTGCCGGATAAGACCAGCTCGTCCGCAGCTCGTCTGGAGCAGACACCCGCTTCACTCAAAAACTTATTTATCCTAACCTCCATAAAAACAACTCCTAAATTACATAAAATCCTATATAAGATTATCAAAAAGTGTACCCTGTATGCAATATTTAATTTGATTTTTTTGTAATTATATTGTAAAATTTCTTATATGCACCTGTAGCTCAGTGGATAGAGCACCTGGATCCGGACCAGGGTGTGGGGAGTTCGATTCTTCTCAGGTGCATTTTACATTTGGAGTGCACCATTTGCACGATTATACTCATACACATGGTAACCCAGCACATCAGTCGGTTCAACCTCACTGTTATTTACGCTTTTTACCATCTCCTCCATCTGCTCTCTGCCTATTTTGAATTTTTCCCGTGATATGATTATAACCTCATGAATTGAGCTTGGAATGATATAGATACTGCTTTGAAGTTTATCTGCAATCCTGCCAAGGATATCCTTATACAAAATACAGCAGGCGCCATACAGCTTGCAGGAGTTAGTCAGAATATACATACCCTCCGTACTTTCTATATCATTTGCAAGAGCGTCCTTTGCTTTTTCATTACCGTACAGCTCATCCACAATATTTTCCATTGTAAAAAACTTAGGCGGCAAAATTCTCGGGGTATTCCTGAGTGCATCCTCATGAAGCTGCTCATTGCTGACCTCCCACATTTTTACATGATTATTATGTATCAAAACCGTACCCTTGCCTATGGTATCATTATCCAGCATAATATAGTACACAATTGCAAGGTCCATGTACTTTATATGTGGAACATCCTCAAGGAGCTTCCTGTTAGCCTCATAATTTAATAACTTATACAAAATCCTGTCCTTAACCGTTTCATATTTTGAGAAAAAGTCAAAATCAAAATCCACTTTGAAATTGTTTTTTTCGTAGATATCCACGATTTCCTCAATCATTCCGTTTACTTCCCTGCCGGCTTGATAATCCGTGTAAAAATCATCCAGATAAACCGTCGGAGCAGCCTTGCTGCCATCCTTCATTATAACAATGCCTGTAAGCTCCAAACCGTTGTTCTTTAAGACTTTATTTAACGAAACCTTATACTCCTTTCCCAGATATTTTTTTACTCCTTCACAAACATAATCCATAAATTCATTATAATTCATTCGCATTTTCCTTTCTAAATATAATAGTGGGGGTAAAATAAGATTATAGAATAGGTACTGAAAATGTACCTGTATTTATAGTAATTGATTTTGATGATAAATTCAATTAACAAATTTTAAACATTTTATATAAAATTTATATAAATTAAAAAAGCAATCAATTCACATTTGTGAACCAACTGCCCTGTTTTGTCATATGGTATGGTATTTTCATTATTATTTCAGCGTGTCAATTATAAGCTCAACCGATTTATCCGCCGCCTGAGCACGTATTTCCTGTCTGTCTCCACTAAAATTAAACTCATAGGCTTTAGCCTTGCCCTGATAAAAAATTCCGATATATACAAGTCCTACCGGCTTATCCTCCTCCTGCGAAGGACCTGCAACGCCCGTAACAGATACAGCTATATCTGCTCCTGTACGCTTTGCTGCGCCCTTAGCCATCTCCTTGGCAGTTTTAGCGCTTACTGCGCCATTTTCCGCCAGAGTTGTTTTTTTAACTCCCAAGAGCTTATGCTTGGATTTGTTGGAATATGTTATATATGATTCATCAAGCACTCCCGAAGCTCCGCTGACGCTCACGAGCTTGGATACGAGAAGTCCTCCCGTACAGGACTCTGCAAACGAAATATGATATCTGTTCTTTAACAGCAGTGCAAGAAGCATTTCTTCCGAAGTCATTTACATACCTCCCTCTTTCATAACAGACCAGTTTTTAACTAAATAATCCACAAGCGACACTATCGTAAGTATAAGAGCAATATATACTATGATATTTGTAATCACAGGCATAATGCCTATGTCAAAATTAAGTATGAGAAGTATAATCATCAGCATCTGGAAGGTCGTCTTGAACTTGCCCCAGTAGCTTGCAGCAATTACAATTCCGTTATCCGATGCCACAAGTCTGAAGCCGCTGATAATAAACTCCCTGCTGATAATGATTATAACTATCCATGAAGCCAGCCGCCCCATATCCACAAGGCATATCATTGCCGAGCAAACCAGAAGCTTATCCGCAAGCGGGTCCATAAACTTTCCGAAATTGGTTACAAGGTTGTATTTTCTGGCTATCTTGCCGTCCAGAAGATCCGTAAGGCTTGCAATAATAAATATTGTACAGGCAATATAATCCGCATATCCCAGAATCGGTGTTAAAAACGAAGCACCTGCATTAGAGCAAAGCAATAATACAACAAAAGGTACAATAAGTATCACTCTTGTAATTGTAAGTTTATTTGGCAGATTCATAATCAATTTCTCCAATCAAATCGTATTCCATCGCACCGGTAACCTTAACAGGAACAAAATCACCCGTCATAAGCACCTCGTCGGTGTTGATAAATATATAGCCGTCAACATTCGGTGCATCCATATAGGTTCTTCCGACGTAAACATCCTCATCAACTGCCTTACCCTCAATCATTACCATATATGTATGACCGATTCTTTCGGATGCCTTATCCATGGAAACCTCCTGCTGAAGCTCCATTATCTCGTCGCGCCACTGCTCCTTTACCTTATCCTCCACCTGATTCGGAAAAGTAAACGCCGGAGTGTCCTCCTCAGGTGAATAAGTAAATACACCCAGCCTGTCAAACTCTATCTCATCAACAAAGTCCAGCATTTCCTCATGCTGCTCTTTTGTTTCTCCCGGAAATCCCGCAATAAGAGAGGTTCTTATCGCTATGTCAGGAATCTCGGCGCGCAGTCCGGCGATACGCTCACGCAGCTCTTTATTGCAGGTACGCCTTCCCATTCTTTTAAGTACCTCATCATTGGAGTGCTGAATCGGCATATCCAGATAATGGCATATCTTAGGCTCTTCCTTTATCGTCTGAATAAGCTCATCATATATTTCCTCGGGATAACAATATAAAATCCTTATCCACTTTATACCTTCAATCCTGCAAAGCTCCCTTAATAGCTTATGCAGCGATTTCTCACCGTAAATATCCATGCCATAAAGCGTTGTTTCCTGAGCAACCAGCAAAAGCTCCTTCACACCGTCATTTGCAAGCTTAACAGCCTGTTCAATAAGGTCTTCCATTTTGTAGCTTCTGTATCCTCCGCGAA
Organism: uncultured Alistipes sp.; assembly: GCA_964403785.1. GTDB lineage: Bacteria > Bacillota > Clostridia > Lachnospirales > Lachnospiraceae > MGBC120314. The sequence continues at coordinate 8,788 of CAYOHM010000029.1, read as the reverse complement.
GGCTCGGAATAATACAATATGTACAGCGCTTATCACAGCCCTCAGCTATCTTAAGATATGCATAATGACCGCCTGTGGTGACAATTCTTCTTCCCGTATTGTCCGGAAGCCTCTTCAAATCCTCAAAGCACTCCACACCGACATATGTACCTGAAGCCGCATCCGATATTTTTTTGTCCTCAAGCACCTTTTCAAGCACCTCGACAATTTTATCGTAGGAGGCTGTTCCAACTATTGCATCAACCTCAGGAATCTCCTGTATGATTTCCTGTCTGTACCGCTGTGCCATACAGCCTGTAACCATAAGCACCTTGCAGCTGCCGGTGGTTTTAAGCTCTGCCATATCAAGTACAGTGTTTACACTTTCCTCCTTGGCATCGCCGATAAAACAACAGGTATTAACAATGATTATCTCGGCTTCGCTCTCATCATCAGTAAATGTTATATTTTTCTTTGCCAAAAGTCCCATCATAATCTCAGAATCAACAAGATTCTTATCGCATCCGAGGGAAACAAAAAACAATTTCATCCGGTATTACTCCTGCACATAAAAACTAGGGAGCTATTAGCGGCTCCCCTAGTATGAAAACTATTCTTCTTCGCTTAAAATCTTTACCTTTCCTTCATATACTTCCTGAACAGCAGTTGATAAAGGCTTATTATTCTTGGTATTGTTAACTAATGCCTCATCGCCGTCAATAATCTGTCTGGCTCTCTTAGCTGTGGCAAGCACAATCGAATATCTGCTCTGGATAATCGGCTGCTCGCCCTGTTCAACATCACCGTTAACAACCTCCATTATCTCCGTATAAGATGGATGTATCATAAATCTATTCTCCTTTCACATAACCCATAAGCTCACTTCTTATATTATTAACCAAACTCAGATTTTTCGCAACCTTTTTTTGTTCCGACCTGATAATTTCGTTGACGTCCTCCACACATTCGTCCAAAACATCATTTACAACGATATAATCATATGCCTCAACGCCCTTTGCCTCTTCAATAGCACGTGCCATTCTGGCATCTATAACGTCCATGGTTTCCGTACCACGGTTCACCAGACGTTCCTTTAATATAGCGGCACTCGGCGGCGTTATAAACAAGAGAACTGCATCAGGAAATTTTTCTTTTATTTTGAGTGCACCCTGTATTTCTATTTCAAGAATAACATTATTTCCAGCCAAAAGCTGCTCCTGTACATACTGCTTAGGTGTGCCGTAATAATTATTGACATACTGTGCATACTCGATGAGTTCGTCCTTTTCAATCATTTCCTTGAACTCATCAACCGTTTTAAAGAAGTACTCCCTTCCGTTTTCCTCGCCGATACGCGGTTTTCTCGTGGTAGCTGAAACTGACAGGGCATAATTGTCATATTTTGCAACCAGACTTTTCATAACAGTTCCCTTGCCTGCACCGGAAAAACCGGAAACAACAACCAGAAGCCCTTTTTTTATTTTTTTATCATCACTCATAAAATCACCCGTTCCTTATGCATACAAAAAACTACTCTATATTCTGTATCTGCTCTCTTATCTTTTCAATCTCCGTCTTTAAATCAATCGCCTTCTGCGAGATTTCAAGGTTATTTGCCTTTGAAAGTGTGGTATTTGCCTCGCGGTTCATTTCCTGTGCTATGAAATCAAGCTTTCTTCCGATTCCTTCCTCCGAGCCGTCTGTCAATGCCTGTCTCATACTCTTAATATGACTTTCGAGCCTTACCATTTCCTCATCCACACAGATTTTATCGGCGTAAAGCACCACCTCTGTCGCGAGCCTGCTCTCGTCTATACTTACATCACCAAGTATCTCCGCTACCTTCTCCGTAAGTTTATTGCGGTACTCCTTAAGGATGTCCTCGCTGCGGGAATTAATAAAGCTGATTACGGAAAGCATTCCGTCGAGCTTTTCCACCAAGTCATTTTTCAGATGCTCTCCCTCTGCCGCCCTTGTTTCGGCAATCTGCCTGCACGCCTTTTCAAAAGCCTGCCTTGCAACCTCATAGAGCTCATCCTCCTGCGGCTCAACGTCCTGTGTTACCAAAACCTCCGGATACCTTGAAAGTGCAGAAACCCTCACATCATTATCAATATTAAACTCCTTCGACATACTGTCAAAAATCTCAAGGTACTTTGCAGCGACGGAGGAATTATATTGAATGTCGACCTGTGCCTGCGACACACTCTCATAGCCAACATAAATATCAACCTTGCCTCTTACAATATATGACTTGAGAATATTTTTCAAATCCGCCTCATAGGCATTTAGCTTTCTCGGAAGCTTAATCGAAAGGTCAAGATATCTGTGGTTGACCGACTTCATCTCAACAGTTACTTTATAGTTTGGACCAACAGCCTCTCCTCTGCCGAATCCCGTCATACTATTTATCATTGTTCTCTCCTTTTATGTATTTATGTTCTGCTTTCATGACATGTAAAATATAAAAGCTGGTGTTCCTTTGATAATTCATTAAGAAATGCCAAGGCATTTTTTATTTTATTTTTGTCAAGATTTACAAACGGGTCATCCAGTATTAAAAACGGCTGTTCACCCTTAAACATTGCCTTTACCAGTGCAAATCTCGTGCAGATTAATAGCATATCCCTGTAACCGGCACTGTAGCTTTCTATGTTCCTAAGGCTGCCGTACTCCTCGATAATAACCTTCATATCCACATCAACCGAAACATTATCCATACCTGTTCCGTTCAATATACTGACATACTTAGCAAAAGCATTTTTCATTTCGTCGATATATTGAGTTTTGTAATTTTCGTTTGCGGTGGCAAGAATCTCCTTTGTCATACTATAAATTTCGTACTCATGCCTGCATTTTTTTAATTCTTCAGTAAGATATTCCTTTTCCTGAAGCAAATCAGCCTCATCCTCATCATCATTCATCAATATATCCATTCTGCGTGCAAGGGCATTTTTTTCTTCCATAACCGCAACCAGAGTGGTATTTACCGTTCCCTCTCTTTTTTGAAGCTCTGCAAGTGTCTGCTTAGGCTCTGCAAGACCGATTATTTTATCCATCTCATTTGCAGCTTCAAATGATGCAAGCTCGCCGCCCGCCTCCTCAAGTGCCGCAGACAGCTTATCATACTCCTTTATCTTACCGGATATTTCGGTAAGGGACTTTAGAAGATTCTCGCCGTCCTCCACCTGAAAGCACTTTAGATAATTTTCTAATTTTTTGCGCTCAAATTCCTTCTGTACTGCCAGCTCTCTTAAGGAAATTTTAGCACAGTCAATCATCTCCTCAACCTCATCAAGCTGCTGATTGTAGGATTTTTTTAATTTGGAGCTCTTTATAATCCATGTAAACAGCCCTATCAGGAATAAAACAAGACCCGCTGCAAAAAAAACTCCCATTATAAACATTGATGAAAAATCCGTAAGCCATACCGATGCAAGTACTCCGCTGCCCGCCACAAGAATACCCAGAAGCATTAATACAAAGCTCACTATCGGAGTTTTGCTGCGCTCCATATATTGTGCGGTAATTCCGTGTTTCTTGTACTCAAGTTCGTTGAGATTTTCTTTCTCATTCCTGTACTTTGTTTCAAGCTCATCAAGATTATCATAATCGTCCTTGCGCTTATCAAATTCTTTAATAAGCTCGGGTTTATCAAAGAAAAGCTTCACACCGTCAAGCCTGCTCTTTGCCTCAAGATTATTTCTCACCAGGGAGTCATAATGGTTTTTCTTCGCCCTTAAGCCCTCATATTCACTGTTTTTTTTGACTTCTTCACGAATACTTTTTAATTCATCAAAAAGCTCTATCCTTTTCGTTTCAAGCTCCGCCTTTTTTTCTTTTAGGCTTTCATAGCTTTGCGTGCGGTTGGAATAGCTTTCTATCTCATGGTTAATGTCCGAAATCCTTGTTTCAAGCTCTGCAATCCGGCCTCTGTCACCCGTCTTTTTCAGGAATTTGAGTTTTTCGTCAAGAAGCTCCACTGCCTTTTCATAGCTTTCTTTTTCATAGGACTGCGAACCCTTGTTGAGCTTTGAGGTAAGGCTGTCATTGATGCCCATATCACGGAGCTCCTGCGGGATATATGTGCTTCTTTCATAGGCAGCCGCATCTATTCCAAACAGCTCCTCGCCTAATTTTTCTGAGAAATCCTTACTCACAAGGCCTGTCACCTCATCATACAGGCACCACTTATCATCCTTGTCCTTAGCCCCAAAAAACCTTTCAATCCTGTATATCCTGCCATTTGTTTCAAAAACGGCATATCCGCCGTAATTACCGCCCTGCCATGGCATAAAACGTTTTCTTTCATTTTCGGTTATGGATTTTTTGGTTGTATAATCCATACCGTAGAACATAACCTTAATAAATGACGCAAAGGTTGTCTTACCCCATCCGTTTTCTTCCAGAATCACGTTAAGACCGTCCTTAAAGGTATGCTTATACTCGTGCAGTCCACCAAAATTTTCTATGTAACAACTAATCAGCTTCATCAGTCTAAATCCTCTCCCGAAAGTGCTCTGATACCATTTACAATTATCTGCTCTTTCTCTTCCTCATCAAGGCAGGACGCCATAACAAGTCTTACAAATTCACCCTTAAGCGTCGGGTCCAATTTATAATCCTCGGTGTTTATGAGTGTCCTTGTAACATCCTTTATTCTTCCAAAGTAGAATTTATCATTCAAATACTGCTCCATATATTTTATGTCTTTTTCACTATCCACCGACACACTTCCCGTCAATGTAACCTTGACAAGTGAATTTTCGTCAATATCCGAAATATTATCTTCTATTTTGCGAACCATCTGCATTGTTGTCTGCATACCGGTTATATCAACGGCGCGCTCATAAAGAGTTCTGCTTGCTGCCGGTATAAATTCGTGTGTCGCCTCTCCATTATTAATCTCCAGCAGCACAAAGCCCTTGCTGCCGCATTCGTCGAAGCCCCTGCCGTCAAGACAGCCCGAATACACGTATATTCCCCGCGAATCAAGCTTTGCCTCCTTGTAGGAATGAACATGTCCCAGTGCAAGATAATCTATATTCTTATCCCTTAAATTTCTTATGGATATGCTGTCAGGATTATTTTTTAAATTGTTAAGATTCTCCTGTCCATGCAGAACAACTATATTAAATCTCCTGCTGTCCAATATGAGCGAATCATAAATCCTGTCATAATTATTTTCGTTTATTTCGACACCTGCAACAACAACATCCTCAAACTCATATTTCGTCCATTCATCACCGAAAAACTTGAGATTGGCAGGACAGTCAGCCATGGTATCCATAAAATTCTCACTGTCATGGTTGCCCTTTAAATATAAAAATGTGATTCCGGGATTGTTTTTGACTGCATCCATCACAGAATTGCGAACCTTAGCTGATACCGTCTTGGTATCAAACATATCACCCGCTATAATTATAACCGAAACCCAGTTTTTACGCGCATATTCCACCATTTTAAGGAAGGTCATAAGTATTTCATTCTTACGCTCCTTTGCCTTTTCCTTGGGCAAAACCGATTCCATCTTCGAATCGAGGTGTAAATCCCCACAATGTATGATTTTCATCCCTATACTCCTAATCTATGTACTGTAAAATCAAAGCGCAAACATACTATTATAGTATACAACATAAAATACCCCGTTTCAATTAGAATATCTAATTAAAACGGGGTATTTATCAAAACTGCATTGTATATCAGTTATTATTCTCCTGATTATCCTCTGTCTCGATTGGCGTGTAATTTACAATCTTGGCGAAATCAAGCTTAAGCGAAGCACCGCCTACCAATCCTCCGTCAATGTCCGGCATTGCAAAAAGTCCCGGCGCATTATCCGCTGTTACGCTGCCGCCGTAAAGAATCCTAATCGAGCCGGCAAGCTCATAATCGTAAAGCTCTGCCATAAGTGCCCTAATCTGTGCACAAACATCCTCAGCCTGCTGATTTGTTGCAACTCTGCCTGTTCCGATTGCCCATATAGGCTCATAGGCAATGATTACCTTGGCAGCCTGCTCCGGCTGAAGACCATGGAAAGCTGACTTAAGCTGAATCCTCAGATGGTCATAGGTCACACCCAGCTCTCTTTGCTGAAGCGTCTCACCACAGCAAAGAATAGGAGTCATTCCGTATTCAATCGCCCTTGAAACCTTCTTATTAACTCTTTCATTCGTTTCAGAGAAATACTCCCTTCTCTCCGAATGACCGATAATAATATACTCAACGCCCGCATCCACAAGCATATCCGGTGAAACCTCGCCCGTGAAAGCACCCTTCGATTCAAAGTACATATTCTGCGCACCAATCTTGATATTAGTCCCCTCTAATGCAGATTTAGCCAATGTGATATCAATAAGGGGAACGCAGATTACAACATCCGATGCAGCATCAGCCACCAATGGCTTCAGCTCTTCGATAAAACGTACTGCCTCGGACGGAGTTTTGTTCATTTTCCAGTTCCCTGCAATCATCTTTCTTCTCATAATAAGATACCTCCATAACTCTTTGATATAACGTGTAAAGTAAAAACCTACCCTCTTCTACACCTAAGATGTATTATAACACAAAAGCTAACAAATGTGAACAAAAAAAGCGGCTGAAATACAAGCTGTATTTCAACCGCCTTATAATTATCTGTCGTTTGCTGCTGCAACACCTGGAAGCTCCTTGCCTTCAAGGAATTCAAGTGAAGCGCCGCCGCCTGTAGAAATATGTGTCATCTTATCGCCAAAGCCGAGATTATTTACAGCCGAAGCTGAATCACCGCCGCCGATAATAGTGGTAGCATCCTTAAGAGCTGCCAAAGCCTTGGCAACCTCAACTGTACCATTTGCAAAGTTAGGCATTTCAAAACATCCCATAGGTCCGTTCCATACTACTGTCTTAGCATCCTTTAATGCGTCTGCGAACAATTCACAGGTCTTTGGTCCGATATCAAGACCTTCCCAATCATCAGGAATCTCTCCGAGACCGCAAACCTTAGTCTTAGCATCATTAGAGAAGCTGTCTGCAGCAATATTATCAACAGGTATTAAAAGCTTAACACCCTTAGCCTTAGCCTTTTCTTCCATCTCGAGGGCATACTGCTTGTAATCCTCCTCAAGAAGTGACTTGCCAACCGGATAACCATGAGCTGCCATAAAGGTATATGCCATTCCTCCGCCGATTATAAGCGTATCTACCTTATCCAGGAGGTTCTCAATTACAGGAATCTTGGAAGAAACCTTGGAACCGCCGAGAATAGCTACAAACGGACGAACCGGATTATTAACTGCATTACCGAGGAAGTCAATTTCCTTCTGCATTAAATAACCAACCACTGCTGTATCAACAAACTGTGTAACACCAACATTAGAACAGTGGGCTCTGTGAGCTGTACCAAAGGCATCATTTACAAATACATCGCAAATAGACGCAAGATCCTTAGAGAAGGCTTCGCCATTCTTTGTCTCCTCAGGTCTGAAACGTGTATTTTCAAGGAGAATAACCTCTCCGTCCTTCATCTGTTCTACTGCAGCTCTGACATTTGCACCGACTACCTCATCATCTGCTACAAACTTAACCTCCTGACCAAGGATTTCTGAGAATCTCTTAGCAACAGGGGCTAATGTAAAATTAGCATCCGGTCCCTTTGGCTTGCCCAAATGTGAGCAGAGAATAATCCTGCCTCCGTCTGCCACAAGCTTCTTGATTGTCGGAACAGCAGCTACAAGTCTGTTCTCGTCTGTTATCTTGCCATCAACAATAGGTACATTAAAGTCAACACGTACTAAAACTCTTTTACCCTTTACATTGATATCATCTACTGATTTTTTGTTAAGCATAATTGCCTCCTCAAAAAAATAATCTTAAGCTAATTCAGCAAAGTACTTAATTGTTCTAACCATCTGACTTGTGTAAGAATTCTCATTATCATACCATGAAACAACCTGAACATGTGTATTGCCATCTTCCATAGGTGCTACCATTGTCTGTGTTGCATCAAATAATGAACCATATCTCATACCGATTACATCGCTTGAAACGATTTCATCTGTATTATAACCAAAGCTCTCTGTCTGAGCAGCCTTCATAGCCTCATTAACCTGATCCTTTGTTACTGAACCCTTAACAACAGCTACAAGAATTGTTGTAGAACCTGTTGGGGTAGGAACTCTCTGTGCAGAACCGATTAACTTTCCGTTTAATTCAGGAATTACAAGACCGATAGCCTTAGCAGCACCTGTTGAGTTAGGAACGATGTTCTGAGCACCTGCTCTTGATCTTCTCTTGTCGCCCTTTCTCTGTGGTCCGTCAAGAATCATCTGATCGCCTGTGTAAGCGTGAACTGTTGTCATAATACCTGACTGGATAGGAGCTAAATCATTAAGAGCCTTAGCCATAGGAGCCAAACAGTTTGTTGTACAAGAAGCTGCTGAAATAATCTTGTCATCCTTTGTTAATGTATTGTGGTTAACATTGTAAACGATTGTAGGAAGATCGTTACCGGCCGGAGCTGAGATAACTACCTTCTTAGCGCCTGCATCAATATGTGCCTGTGCCTTAGCCTTGCTGGTGTAGAAACCTGTACATTCAAGAACAACATCTACATCAAGCTCTCCCCAAGGAAGCTCTGCTGCGTTAGCCTTTGCATAAATTGTAATCTTCTTACCGTTAACTGTGATTGAGTCCTCACCATAAGATACAGTACTTGCATACTTGTATGTTCCCTGAGCTGTATCATACTTTAATAAGTGAGCGAGCATTTCAGGACTTGTCAAGTCATTAATTGCAACTACTTCATATCCCTCTGCATCAAACATCTGTC
>CAYOHM010000028.1:0-21574 GCA_964403785.1 uncultured Alistipes sp. | reverse complement strand
GCGGTACATAAGGCAGCAAAATACGCTGCCTAAGTACCGGCGGCGAACAATTGCCGTATAATCGCACCTATATGCCTGCACCTGCCTTAGTTTCGCAATCGGCTATTTAAATTTACAAGATTTGGAGGAAATAAGAATGGCACTTAGAAATATCAGAAAATTAGGTGATGAGGTACTTCGCAAGAAATCCAGGGAGGTTGTTGAAATGACTCCTAAGATAAAGGATTTGATATATGATATGTATGAGACAATGTATGATGCGGAGGGTGTCGGACTTGCAGCACCTCAGGTGGGAATATTGAAGAAAATCGTGGTTATTGATATAGGTGATGAGCATCCGTTGACGCTGATTAATCCTGAAATTGTTGAAACGGATGGCAGCCAGACCGGACAGGAGGGCTGTCTTAGTGTTCCGGGCAAAGCGGGAATTGTTACAAGACCTAATTATGTAAAGGTAAAAGCACAGGATATTAATATGAACAATATAGTGGTTGAAGGCGAAGAACTGCTGGCAAGGGCACTTTGCCATGAAATCGACCACCTTGAAGGCAAAATGTATGTTGATTTTGTTGAAGGTGATTTGCTTGATACAGCTTCAGGAGAGGATGATTAATATTGAAAATAGTATTTATGGGAACGCCGGATTTTGCGGTTGGCTGTTTGAAGGAACTTTATAAGGCAGGGCATGAGATAGCAGCGGTTGTGACACAGCCGGATAAGCCTAAGGGAAGAGGAAAAGAGCTTGCAATGCCTCCTGTGAAGGAGCTTGCCATATCACTGGGACTTACCGTTTATCAGCCTTTAAAGGCGAAAAATCCTGAATTTATCGATATAATAAGAAAAATAAATCCGGAGGCGATTGTTGTAGTGGCATTTGGGCAGATTTTATCCAAGGAGCTGCTGGATATCCCTAAGTACGGCTGTATAAATGTACATGCCTCCCTCCTTCCTAAGTACCGCGGCGCTGCACCGATTCAGTGGGCGGTTATTGATGGACAGAAGGAAAGCGGCGTTACTACAATGCTTATGGATGTCGGAGTTGACACCGGAGATATTCTTATGAAGTCCGTAAGGCAGCTTGACAGTAAGGAAACAGGCGGAAGCTTGTTTGATAAATTAAGTGAGGACGGAGCAAAGCTTATTGTTAAGACACTCGAAGGAATTGAAAAGGGCACGGTTACAAGAACACCACAGGATTCTTCTGCCGCAACACATGCCAAAATGCTGGATAAATCAATAGGAAATATAGATTTTTCAATGGAGGCTGACAAAATAGAATGTCTTATAAGAGGCTTAAATCCATGGCCGAGCGCCTACACCTGCTACAAAGATAAGACAATGAAAATCTGGGATGCAGATGTAATTGATAAGGAATATCCTGATGCGGCATACGGTGAGATAGTCGCAGTATCAAAGAACGATTTTACGGTAAAATGCGGCAGAGGTGCTTTGGCAGTCAGGGAGGTTCAGCTCGAGGGTAAAAAGCGTATGGGCTGTGATGCCTTTCTTCTTGGAACAAAGGTTACGGTTGGAGAAATATTATGTCAGAAACAGTAAATTTGCGTGCAGTCGTGCTTGATGTGCTGATTGCAGTATGCGAGCAGGGTGAATACAGTCATATTGTTCTTGCGGGTGCTCTCGGTAAATACCAGTATCTTGAGAAGAATGACCGTTCGTTCATTACCAGACTTGCGCAGGGAACAATAGAAAAACAGATTTATATCGACTATGTAATTGATTCATTTTCTAAGGTCCCTGTGGCCAAAATGAAGCCCCTTATCAGAAATTTGCTGAGAATGTCGGTTTACCAGATATTATTTATGGACAAGGTGCCGGACAGCGCAGCTATAAATGAGGCTGTAAAGATAGCTGCAAAAAGAAGCTTTGGAGAGCTCAAGGGTTTTGTGAATGGTGTGCTTAGGAATATCGCCAGAAATAAATGCAAATACCTGAACACGGATGCGTTTTTTGAAGAACTTTGTGAGAAGGCTTCAAGGGAAAAAGCAATGTCCGTCTGCTTTTCCATGCCTGAGTGGATTATAGAACAGTTAGAAGCTGCATATGGTCCGGAAAAAGTGCAGATAATGTTAAATGCAATGGAAAAAGAGCGCCCGACGTACGTGCAGTGCAATACAGCACTCTATGATATGGACGATATAATAAAGGAATTGGAAAATGACAATGTAACAGTAAAAAGGTGCGATTGCGTTCAGAACGCCCTTGAAATTTCAGATTATGATTACATTGGCAGGCTTACAGCCTTTGAGAAGGGTATGATAAATGTTCAGGATTTAAGCTCCATGCTCGTAACTTACGCTGCTGAGCCTAAAGCGACAGATAATGTTATTGACGTGTGCGCAGCACCCGGCGGTAAGAGTATTCATATGGCAATAGCCCTGAATAACAAGGGAAGTGTGACTGCTAGGGATATATCGGAGAATAAGGTGTCTGCAATGCAGGATACCTTTGCAAGAATGGGTCTTTCAAATCTTAGCTGCGAGGTAAGGGATGCACTGGAACAGTGTGATGAGGATATTTCCAGTGCTGACATTGTGCTTTGTGACGCACCCTGCTCTGGACTTGGGATTATCGCAAGAAAGGCTGACATAAAATACAAGATGACGCCTGAAAAACAAAAGGAGCTTGCCAAGCTTCAAAAAGAAATTCTCAGGATTTCATCCGCTTATGTAAAAAAGGGCGGGACGTTTATTTTCTCAACCTGTACCATAAACAAACTGGAAAATGAAGAAAATGTCAAATGGATACAGGAAAATCTCGGATTGGAGCCCGTTGATATAACTCATTGCATCCCGAAGGCGTTTTTGGAGTCAGCAGATGCACGGTGTACTGCAGCAAAAGGTTATATACAGCTCCTCCCGGGAATTACCGGAAAGGATAACTGCAGCACTGACGGATTTTTTATTTCAAGGTTTAGAAAATTATAATACTGGTAATGGTGAAGTGATGGATAATCTTAAAACGGACATAAAAAGTCTTAATTTGGATGAACTCAAGGAGTGGGTAAACTGTGAAGGAGAGCCCAAATTCCGCGCGGCACAGCTTTATGAATGGATGCATGTAAAGAGGGTTGAGAGTATTGATGAGATGACCAATATTCCTGCATCATTGAAATCAAAATTAAACGAGAAAACGACATATACTGTTCTTAAACCTCTTGATGTGTTGATTTCAAAGCTGGACGGAACAAGAAAATATTTATTCGGACTTAATGACGGCAATGTTATTGAAAGTGTGTTTATGCGCTACAAGCATGGCAATTCCGTATGTGTTTCCTCGCAGGCAGGTTGCAGAATGGGCTGCAGATTCTGTGCGTCCACACTTAACGGTCTTTCACGGAATCTTACGGCATCAGAGATACTTGAGCAGATATATGCAATTGAGAGACATACAAATGAGCGTGTGTCAAATGTAGTTGTTATGGGCTCCGGAGAGCCGATGGATAATTATGATAACCTCATAAAATTTATTGAATTGCTTACAGATAAGAATGGGATAAATATAAGCCAGAGGAATTTAACGGTTTCTACCTGCGGCATAGTTCCGAAAATATATGAGCTTGCAAAGCATAAATTTCAGCTCACGCTTGCAATCTCACTTCATGCCTCCTCCAATGAGAAAAGAAAACAGCTTATGCCGATTGCAAATGTCTATACGATTGACGAGCTGCTTGAGGCGTGCAGACATTATTTTGATATGACAGGAAGAAGGCTGACATTTGAGTACAGCCTGGTGTCAGGAATAAATGACACATATGAGGATGCAAGGGAGCTTAGCAATTTACTGTCAGGACTTAACTGTCATGTAAATCTTATCCCTGTAAATCCGATAAAAGAAAGAGATTACAGGCAGTCCACGGCAAATGCGGTTGCTGCATTTAAAAATAGACTTGAAAAAAATGGAATTAATGTTACTATTAGAAGAGAAATGGGACGGGATATTAATGGTGCCTGCGGGCAGCTTCGGAAAAGCTATATTGAAAAGTCGGCGGACACACCATTTCAGTAGGCTGGGAGGATGTACATGAACGCATGTTTCGCCACGGATGTTGGCAGAGTACGAAAAGTTAATCAGGATACAGTGTTCTGCTCGGTTGAACCGGTAGGCAATTTACCTAATCTGTTTGTTGTTGCAGATGGAATGGGTGGACATAAAGCGGGAGATCTTGCGTCAAAGCTTGCGGTAGAAACAATAGTGGATGTAATTTCATCAATGGATGAAACCGACCCCATAACTCTCATAGGCAAGGCAGTTCACAGAGCCAATGATGCGGTGCTTGGAAAGTCCAAGGAATCCCAAGAGTTTAACGGAATGGGGACAACCCTGGTAGTTGCCTGTATTAAGGAGAATATTTTATATACCGCAAACGTAGGCGACAGCAGACTTTATATTATTAATAGAGAAATAACCCAGATTACAAGGGACCATTCATTGGTTGAGGAGCTTGTAAGCATGGGACAGCTTGATAGAGATGAGGCAAGAACAAATCAGAATAAGAACATAATTACACGTGCGGTAGGTGCAATGAAGGTGGTTATGGCAGATTATTTTGAGGTCCGGCTTGGAGAAAAGGACCAGATTTTAATGTGTACCGATGGCTTGACTAATATGGTAGAAGATGACGACATAATGGGACTTGTAAAACAGAAAGCATCCCTTGAGGAAAAGGTAAACAGTTTAATCGCAAGCGCTAATAATCATGGAGGTAAGGATAATATAGGAGTTATTCTTATTGAGGTATAATTAGCATATATTGAAGCATAGAATCAAATCCAAACCAGTTAAAGGAAGATAAGTTATGTTGGAAAACGGCACAATAATCGGGAATCGCTATGAGATTCTCGGCAAAATAGGAAGCGGCGGAACTGCTGATGTATATAAGGCAAAATGCCATAAATTAAACAGATATGTTGCTATAAAGGTTTTAAAGAGTGAATTCAGCGAAGACAGAAATTTTATAAATAAGTTCAGAATTGAAGCCCAGTCCGCGGCTGGAATGGCTCACGCCAATATCGTCAATGTTTATGATGTAGGCGATGAGAATGGAATTTATTACATTGTAATGGAGCTTGTTGAGGGAATTACCCTTAAACAATATATTGATAACAAGGGTGCGCTTGGCTATAAGGAGGCAGTAAGCATTGCAATTCAGATAGCTCAGGGCATTGAAGTTGCACATAAGCATAATATCATCCATAGGGACATCAAGCCGCAGAATATTATCATATCCCGTGAGGGCAAGGTAAAGGTTACGGATTTCGGAATTGCCAAAGTGACCAATGCGGATACGGTTAATTCCATGGCTATGGGTTCGGTGCATTATATTTCGCCCGAGCAGGCAAGGGGCGGCTTCAGTGATGCGACCAGTGATATTTACTCGTTTGGTATAACGCTCTATGAGATGTGTACCGGAAGGGTGCCTTTTGATGGTGACTCCACCGTAGCGGTTGCGCTTATGCATATCCAGAATGATCTGGTACCTCCGACCGTATATAATCCGGCAATACCGGTAAGCGTGGAGCAGATTATCCTCAAGTGTACACAGAAGAGAATGGAGAAAAGGTATCAGTCTGCAACAGAGCTTATAGCTGATTTGAAGAGGGCACTTATCACTCCGAATGAGAATTTTGTGACACTTTCGCAGGAGGTTGATACGTCGCCGACGGTTATGTTCACACCTGAGGAAATGAGCCAGATAAATGCCAAGAGAAATACTACCCCGGGAATTGACTATGCACAGATAAATGCACAGGCAGCAGCCAGATCCAATTATGGCGTAACAGGGGACAGCATTGACCTTCAGACGATTTATGATGATGATGATGATGAATATGACGAAGCTTCGGAGGATGAGTATGAAAAGCATGTCGGGCTTGATGATGCTGAGGATGAATACACAGGCGACAGCAATAAGATAGATAAGATAATGACATGGTTTGGAGTAGGTGTAGCGGTTGTTATAGTTGCAGTGACATTTGCTGTGGTTTTAAGAGTTATGTCAACCATTAACAAGCCAGGCACCAATATTACAGCGAGCTCGTCCCAGTCACAGGTTGTTACTGTTTCAGGTGATGAGGGCGTTGCTGTGCCTTATGTTGTCGGTTATACCAGTGATGAGGCTAAAAAGCTTCTTAATCAGAGCAGCCTCGGATATGGTGAGGAGAAGGAAAGCTCGGATATTTTTCCTTCGGGTACGGTAATAAGACAGAGCGTTGATGAAGGCACGCGTGTTGCGGCTAATACAAAAATCATATGCACTGTCAGTACCGGTGCGGGACTTATCGATATGGTAGATGTTGTCAATTATACAGAGGAAATGGCGGTAGAAACCTTAAAGCTTGCCGGATTTAATCCGGTTGTAGAGTATGAATACAGCAGTACGGTTGATCAGGGGATTGTCATTAAGACGTCGCCGGATGCACAGACGAAGACTATGTCGGGCGCGGATGTCACGGTTACCGTAAGCCGCGGAAAGCAGGAGGTACAGAAAGAGGTGCCTCGTATTCTCGGACTTGATGAAAGCAGTGCCAGAGAAGCTCTTGATAAGCTGGGCTTTGTCGCACAGAATGCAGGAAGTGTTGCAAGCGCCACGGTGCCAAAGGGAAGCGTTGTAGCCCAGAGTTATCCGGAGGGAACAGTGCTTGCCAGCGGTTCCATTGTTGAGTATGTATTAAGCAGCGGCAGCAGTAATCTTAAATATAAGGGCTCTGTTGAACTGCAGAAGGGCTGGTTTACGTCTGCTGCAAGCAATGCCATAGAGAATAATGAACTCCCCGGATATAATGGCGGAGAGCTTAAGATTGAGGCTCAGGCAGTATTGCATCAAAGCACCGATATACAGGATTATACAAAGGAGATAATGAGCAGTATTGATATTAATTCATTGGGAGAAAGCTTTGTGATTGATTTTGACGGAATAGTTGATGGTGTATCCACAGGTGAGGTTGATTTTCTCATAACATACACATGGGTTGATTCCTCTACCGGAGAGAGCAAGCAGGTGGGACCTAAAAACGTTCAGGCAATCGCAGTCACATTAACAGGGGCAAATTAATTAATGACAGGTAAGATAATAAAAGGAATTGCCGGTTTTTACTATGTAAATACAAAAAACGGAGTTTACGAGTGTAAAGCTAAGGGCATTTTCCGCAATAAAAAAATAAAACCCCTCGTGGGAGATAATGTTGAACTTGAAGTTCTAAGTCAGGAAAAGCTTCTGGGCAGTATCATTTCGGTACTGCCTAGAACTAATTGTCTGCTAAGACCGGAGGCGGCAAATGTGGACCAGGCGGTGGTCATATTTGCAGTTAAGGATCCGGAGCCTAATCTAAATCTTCTTACAAGATTCCTTATACGCATGCAGAAGGAAAAAGTGGATACGGTAATCTGTTTTAATAAGGAGGAGCTCTCTGAGAAGAATTACAAGGATGAGCTGCTTGAAATATACAAAAACAGTGGGAGCAGGGTTATTTTTACCAGCACATATGAAAATACCGGCTTGGAGGAATTGTCCGATATTTTAAAGGGCAGGACAAGCGTGCTTGCAGGACCGTCAGGAGTCGGAAAATCTTCAATTATGAACTACCTTAATCCAAATGCGGATATGCAGACGGGAAATATCAGTGACAAGATTAAAAGAGGCAAACACACTACAAGACATTCAGAGCTGTTTACGCTGGAAAAGGATACCTACCTTATGGATACTCCCGGCTTCACGTCACTGTACCTTGAAGAATTTGAAGCACAGGAGCTTAGATTTTATTTTAATGAATTTGAAGAATACGAAGGGAAATGCAGGTTTTCAGGCTGTGTTCATATAAATGAACCGGACTGTGCGGTAAAGGCTGCGGTAAGTAAGGGGGCAATTCACCCCAAACGATATGAGAATTACCTTGAAATATATAATGAAAGAAAAAATGTCAGGAGATATTAAGATGAATATTTTATCACCATCAATTTTATCAGCGGATTTTGCAAGACTTGGAGAGGAAATTAAGGCAGTTGATGAGGCAGGTTCACAATACATTCATGTGGATGTAATGGATGGAAGGTTTGTTCCGAGTATTTCCTACGGGATGCCTGTTATTAAATCTGTCAGAAAATGTACTGACAAGGTGTTTGACGTGCATCTTATGATTGATGAGCCAATCAGATATATAGGTGAGTTTGTGGAGTCGGGCGCAGATATAATAACGGTGCATGTTGAGGCCTGCAGCGATGTCAAGGCAACACTTGATAAAATCAAAGAATACGGTGTTAAATGCGGCATTACCTTAAATCCGTCAACAGATGTAAAAGCCATAGAAGCCTATATTGGCATAGTGGATATGGTGCTGGTAATGAGCGTTAATCCGGGTTTCGGAGGCCAGAAATTTATAGAAGGCTCTCTTTCTAAGGTCAGAAAAATCCGTGAAATCATAAATGAAAATGGATATGGGGCGGATGTGGAAATTGATGGCGGCATCACTATGGATAATGTAAGGGCTGCGGTGGACGCCGGAGCAAATGTTATTGTTGCAGGCTCTGCGGTATTTAAGGGCAATGCAGGAGATAATGCCAGAAAATTCCTTAAATTGATGAATGATTAGTTTATGTTGGGGATTGCTTTATCAAAGTTGTAAATATACGTGAAATATGATATCATAGTGGTAATAATGGGATTGTGTGCGGAGGATTGTATAATGGTATCAAAGAATGTATTTGCGGTTACATCAAAGGGTGAGACCGTCCATGTCTATACACTGGACAACGGCAGAGGAATGACTGTAAAGGTAATGGATTTCGGGGCAGCGCTGCTTGAAATAAACGTACCTTCACGGGACAAAAGCATAGATGTACTTCTAGGACATGAGAGCTTTTCGGGATATGAAGATAATGGCTCTGCACATGGTTCCGTAGTAGGAAGAAATGCTAACAGAATCGGAAATGCCAGATTTTCTTTAAACGGTGTCACATATGAGCTTGAGAAGAATGATGGCGAGAACAATCTTCACGGCGGAAACTCCCGATGGTTTGAAAGGATGTGGAACGCCAGTGAGGGTGAGGAGAATGAGGATGACAGTGTAATATTCTCTCTTGAAAGCGGGGATATGGATCAGGGCTTTCCTGGGAATGTAACGGTAGCGGTTACATACACTCTGACGGCTGATAATGAGCTTATCATACATTACAATGCGGTTCCTGACAAGGACACCATAATTAATCTTACAAACCACAGCTATTTTAACCTGAACGGACATAATGCAGGAGATATTCTGGACCATATTGTTCATATTGATTCGGATTATTATACAGAAACTGACAGCGGGCTTATTCCAACCGGCAGGCTTGTACCTGTTGAGGGAACACCTCTTGATTTTAATGTGCCAAAGCCTATCGGACAGGATATAAATGCGGATTATGATGCACTCATAATGGCAAACGGATATGACCAGAATTTTGTGCTTAAGAATAATGGTGAGCCTGCAGTTGCAGCGACCGTATATGCTCCTAAGACAGGAATATTGATGACTGTAATAACCGACCTTCCGGGAATTCAGATGTATACTGGTAATTATCTGAATGATGCAGGCAAGGGCGGCTGCAGATACACTAAAAACAGCGGAGTTGCGCTTGAAACACAATATTTTCCGGATGCCATTAATCATGCTGATTTTGCATCGCCTGTAACCAAGGCAGGAATGGAATATGATACAACTACGATTTACAAATTTGAGGTAAAGCTCTAGTTCTGAGGTATTTATGAGAAAAAATCATTTTTTTGCGATGCTGTCCCGTATGAAATATATAAACAGATGGGGACTTATGCGTAATACCATAAAGGAAAATATCAGTGAACATTCACTTGAGGTGTCATACATAGCACATGCGCTCGGCAATATAAATAACGAGATATTTAAGGGTGATATAGATGCATCAAGGCTGGCGCTTCTTGGGATGTACCATGATGTTACCGAAATCATTACCGGAGATATGCCGACACCGGTAAAATATTACAGCGAAACAATACGAAATGCATATAAGGAGGTTGAGGCAGTTGCCTCAGAACAGCTTCTTACGGGCCTTCCGGACGGATTTAAGAAAATATATGCGCCGCTTTTGATGGAAACAGAGCAGGAAAAGGAAAACTGGAAATATGTAAAAGCAGCGGATAAGCTTTCGGCACTTATAAAGTGCATTGAGGAAGAACGGATGGGCAATAAGGATTTTTCACAGGCCAGAAAGACAATAGAGAACAGTATAAATGAAATGAATCTTCCGGAGGTTAAGTATTTTATGGATAATTTTCTTCCGGCATATAATCTTACTTTGGATGAGTCCAATGAATAATCAGGAGATGCGGCGAAGCAATGGATAGCAGAATTACAATGGAATTATTAAAAGGAATTGTGGATGGTTCACAGAATCCGGTGACCTGTGTTGAATTGGTACAAAAAGACGGGGAAGACGGACTGCGTTTTGTATTATATAATGAGGAATTTGAAAAGGCATACGGTGTATCAGCCCAGAATATGGATGACAGTGCGGTTTCTTTTAAAGACCTTGAGGAAATGAATCAGAATGATGCGCTTTCAATGGCAATACTTGAGGTGTATAAAACCGGCAAGCCTGCATATAAAACGCTGGAGCTTGATAATGTTAATAAGACTTACAGGCTTAAGGCATTTGTGCCTTGTGACGGCTTTATCTGTGTGATTTTAACGGATGTGACGGATTTTGAGTATGCAAGAAAAACCGCACAGGAAAAGATTGATGAGATGAGCTCGGGTTCAGCAAGGTTAAAGTATGAAGTGGATATGCTTACGGCATCTTCAAAGCAGATTGAAAATGCAGGAAAGATTCATGAAATGGTCGCAAATGCCTGCAGCGACGGATTTTACTATAAGAATTATAATGACGGCACCTTTTTTGCATCGGAGAACTGGTATGACCTTTTTACATCGGATGGGGTAAGACCATTCGACAGTAAGAATATCATCAATGCGATAAGCGATTCGGATGTATTTGAATTCTCACGCTGGAGAGAAAAGGCCATAATGCAGAGACAGGAAACACTTGTATGCGAGTTCAGGTTAAGTGACAATGCTACATGGCTTGAGGCATCATACAGATTTATCTATGTAAACAATAAGCTTTCCGAAGAAATTGGTTTCTTTAAAGATATCACAACAATGAAGCTTCAGAAGGAAGAGCTTGCATATAAGGCATATTATGATGCAACAACGGGTCTTATGAACAGAACCTATTTCACCAAGATACTTGATGATGAGGTAATTCGTGCAAAGAAAGAGGATGTTGCTGTCTGTCTTCTTTACATAGACATTGATGATTTTAAGAATCTTAATGACAGTATCGGGTATAAGATGGCGGATGACTTTATCATTAAGTTTTCAATGATGCTTAAGTCCTACGAAAATGAGAGCACCAAGGTGGCAAGATTTGACAGTGACGAATTTGTCATTTCTATATATGACGGAACAAGGTCTGCTGCGCAGAGTATTGCTATGGATATTAAAAAACGTCTTCAGACGCCAATGGTTCTTGCCAACGGTCTTACACACAGACTTACCGTAAGTATTGGCATTACGATGTTTCCTGATGGCGGCAGCAAGGCGGTGGATTTAATAGGAAATGCAGACATAGCGCTGCACAGGGTTAAAGAAAACGGAAAGAATGCTATTTTATTCTTTGAACAGAATATGCTTGAACAGTTCCTTGTCAGGATTGAGATGGAAAATACAATAAAGCGTGCGCTTGAGGATGACAGGTTTGTACTGTATTACCAGCCGCAGTATTATACAGCGACAAGAAAGCTTAGAGGTATGGAGGCACTTATCAGGATGAGGGATGATGTGCTCGGATTTATCGGACCGACACAGTTTATTCCGCTTGCCGAAAAAAACGGCACGATTGTTGAAATCGGTGAATGGGTGCTGCGCAAGGCATTTGAGGATTACATTGATTGGAAGGATGCATATGATTTTGATGGTATTCTCTCAATTAATATATCACCAATCCAGTTTAAGCAGATAACGTTTGAAAGTACATTGTATTCGCTTATTCATGAATTTGGCATTAAGCCTGACAGGGTGGAGATTGAAATAACGGAGTCGGTATTTATTGATTCCGGCTTCCAGCTTGTTGAGATGATAAAGCGTATCAGAAATAACGGAATCAGAGTTTCACTGGATGATTTTGGAACGGGATATTCTTCACTTGCATATTTGAAAAGCATACCGGTTGACACGCTTAAGATTGATAAATCATTTGTTGCATCATTGGGTGAGATGGCAACATCCGATATAATTACAAGCTCTCTTATCGAAATGATTCAAAAGCTCGGACTTGAAATTATAGCTGAGGGCGTTGAGACACAGGAGCAGTTTGAATTTTTGAAAAAGATACATTGTGATGATATACAGGGATTTTACCTGGCAAGACCGATGAGCTCAGATTCGGTTCGTGCGGTAATCAGGGAGGAAAAATGTTAGTAGGAAGGGAAAAAGAATTAGAATCCATGCAGAAAATATTTGGCAGGCTTTTTAGCTCGGTGGTCGTAGTTTACGGCAGGTTTGGCATGGGTAAGACTGCGCTTGTCAGAGAATTTATCAAGGGCAAGGATTCGTTCTATTTTTCTGCACTTCCGGCAGCCGCTGACGAAAACAGATATTTTATGGCAAATGCCGTTTACGGTCAAAGTGAGCTCAACAGCTATCTTACAAGCTATGAGGATTTATTTGCCGGAATTACAAAGGATAATCATGTAAAAAAAGTTATAGTTATTGATGAATTTCTCAATATTGCAAGGACGGACCCGGATTTTATGGAATCGCTTGTCAAGGTGGTGAAGAACCAGCAGGATTACGGAAGGGTAATGGTTATTTTGGTCAGTTCATCAATAAGCCAGATTGAAGGCAATAAAAAGAAATTATTCGGCAAGCTTTCTAATATGATCTCATATATCAGGCTGCAGGAGCTTACATATATGGATACAATGAGATTTTTTGCAAATTACAGCATGGAGGACTGCGTAAGATTTTATGGAATTACCGGCGGTGTCCCACTGTATATAAGCAAGCTTAACAAAAAGCTTACCTTCGATGAAAATGTCTGCGTAAATATCCTTCGCAGGAACGCATATCTTTACGAAACGGGATATGGTGAAGTTAAGGAGGAGCTTCGTGAGGTATCAATTTACAACACCCTGCTGGGCTGCCTTGCAATGGGAATGAATAAGATAAACGATATTTATAATTATACAGGCTTTGGCAGGGACAAGATTAGCGTATACCTCAAGAATCTGATTGACAGGGATTTGGTGGAAAAGGTTTATTCGTATGACAGAAATGGCAAAAAAAGCATAAAAAAGGGTTCGTACAGGGTAAAGCCGGGTCTTTTGACCTTCTGGTACAAATATTTGTATCCCAACCATAACGCACTTTTATGTGAGGATTGTAATGAATTTTACGAAAAGTATGTAAAGCCGACATTTGACAGCGAGTTTATGCAGGAAGCATTTGTAAGGGTCTGCAGTGAATTTATGCAGGTTATGGAGGAGCATGGCCAGCTTGCGATTAAAACAGAAAACTGTGACCGTGTTTATGAAAATGATAAAAGAATAGATATAATAAGGCAGGACGCGGATGGAAACTGTGTTATAGGTCTTTGTGATTTTTCGGATAACAGAATGGGCGTTGATGTTTTGGAAAAGCTTGATTTGCGAACCAGCGAGTATGAGGTAAAGTGCGAGGCGGTATATCTTTTTTCGAGAAAGGGATTTTCGCAGGAGCTAAGGCGGATAGAGGAAAGGGAGAAAAATCTTACCCTGATAGAAATTAGTGATTTGTAGGTGAATATATGGCTAAATCAGTTTATATAGCTGAAAAACCGAGTGTTGCCCAGGAATTTGCAAAGGCAATAAAAGATAATTTTTCAAGAAAAGACGGATATATGGAGTCCGATAATTCAATAGTTACGTGGTGTGTCGGACATCTTATAACAATGAGTTACCCAGAATGTTATGACCCGGCACTTAAGCGCTGGAGCCTTGATACACTGCCGTTTATACCGGAGAAGTTCAAGTATGAGGTTATTCCTGCCGTGAGTAAACAGTTTGACATTGTAAAGGGTATACTTAACAGAGCCGATGTTGATACAATATATGTCTGTACCGACTCGGGACGCGAAGGAGAGTATATATACCGGCTTGTGCAGCAAATGGCAGAAGTGAAGGATAAAAAAGAAAAGAGGGTGTGGATAGATTCACAGACGGAGGAAGAAATCCTCAAGGGTATTGCAAATGCAAAGGATGAGTCAGAGTATGACAACCTGTCCGCTTCGGCGTATTTGCGTGCCAAGGAGGACTACCTTATGGGAATTAATTTTTCAAGGCTTCTTACACTCAAGTATGGAAGGAATGTGGCAGGCTTCCTGAAAAAGGACAGAGCCGTAATTTCTGTCGGAAGGGTTATGACCTGCGTGCTTGGAATGGTGGTGCGAAGGGAGAGGGAAATAAGAGCATTTGTAAAAACCCCTTTTTACCGTGTACTGGCTGAATTTTCGATAGAGGACCATAAATTTGAGGCTGAGTGGAGAACTGGTGAGGGCTCCTTATATTATAATACGCCGTGGTTATATAAGGAGAACGGTTTTAAGGACAAAGAAAAGGCAAACGAGCTTATAGCTTATTTGGAGGATGGTAATCAGAACACGGCGGTGATTGAATCCATTGAAAAGAAAAAAGAAAATAAAAATGCGCCGCTTTTGTATAATCTTGCCGAGCTTCAAAATGACTGCTCAAGGATATTTAAAATAAGCCCCGATGCAACCCTGCAAATCGTTCAGGAATTATACGAAAAAAAGCTGGTTACATATCCGAGAACGGATGCAAGAGTGCTTTCAACAGCAGTCAGCAAGGAGATTTATAAAAATATCAACGGATTAAGGAATTATGCCATTGCCAATAATTATGCACAGGAGATAATCGAGGCCGGAACATATAAGAAAATAGCTTCAACGAGGTACTGCAATGATAAGCAGATAACCGACCACTATGCAATCATACCGACAGGACAGGGACTTAATGCACTGGGCTCGCTTTCACAGACAGCAGCCAGGGTGTATGAGATAATAGTGAGAAGATTTCTAAGTATTTTTTATCCTCCGGCGGTTTATCAGAAGGTTGCGATTAAAGCACAGGTAAAAACCGAGAGCTTTTATTCTTCCTTTAAGGTATTGCTTGACGAGGGATATCTTAAGGTCAGCGGACAAAATTCCTTCAGCAAAAAAAATGCTGACAAAAGTACGGGTAAAACCGCTGACGGCAAGGATGCCGACGAAACTGAGGATATTAAATGCGACAGTGCATTTCTTGAGGTGCTCTCTAAACTAAAAAAGAAGGATGTTATCAATATAAATAACTTTTTCATAAAGGAGGGAGAAACTACTCCGCCTAAAAGATATAATTCCGGCTCTATGATTCTTGCAATGGAAAATGCAGGACAGCTTATTGAGGACGAGGAATTAAGAGCCCAGATAAAGGGCAGCGGCATCGGAACCAGTGCGACAAGGGCTGAAATACTCAAGAAATTAAATACTATAAGCTATATTGACATTAATGATAAAACTCAGATAATTACGCCCACTCTTATGGGGGAAATGATTTATGATGTGGTTGACTCATCCATAAAACAGCTTCTGAATCCTGAGCTTACGGCAAGCTGGGAGAAGGGGCTTACCTATGTCGCAGAGGGCAGCATTACTGAGCAGGAATATATGGATAAATTAAGCAGCTTTATCAAAAACAGGACATATGGTGTATTAAAGCTGAATAATCAGCAGCAGCTGTACGGACTTTTTAATGAAGCAGCTTCAAATTACAAATAGGAGAAAATATATGGGAAATGTTTTGGAGTATATATATGAGATAAAATTTGCAAAAGAAACATATGATATAATGACTGCAAGCACGTCCTTTTATCGATTTTTGGGAGACAGGCTTTATTATACCTTTGATATGCTCTTTGATAAACAGGAACGTGAGCATCTGGAGGATATGATAGAGCAGGGAAGCATTGAGAAGGTTTTTAAAATCAGGCTACTTAATATGCAGAACAGTTTCAGTGATTTTTTGTGTGTGATAAAGGAGATTACGGGAGAAAGCGTAACACTGGAGCTCATCCTTTTGGAAAATGTTTATAAAGAAACTTACAGGATGAGAGAAAATATCGAAAATTATTCAACTATTATGTCACAGTTCAACTGCATATACTTTATTTACACAAAGGCAACTGACAGTGTCATATGTTTCAGATATAATCCGCAGTATCAGGAAATAATGAATAAGCCTGTGGATATCTGGTATGGCAAGGTTAAAGAGCTGCAGACGGGAGTTGACGGTGCTAAGATAGATGAATTTATGTATGCACTTAGAAACGGTGTAAGACAGTTCAGGTTTAATTTTCCGGGTCAGGTATTTAATGAAAAGCATCATGGCAAAAATATTTTGGTTTCGGGTAATTCAATCTATGAAAAGGGTGAATATGTAAGATGTGTCGGCAATATTTATAATCCGGAGCATGAAATTATGCATGCGGAGCTAAGAAGGGACCAGCTTACCGGACTTATACTTAAGGAGGATATCACCAATATTGCCAAAAACAATATAGACCAGCTAAAACGCCCGACTACAATTGCAATAATTGACATTGATGATTTCAAGGATGTAAATGATACATATGGCCACATGAAGGGTGATGAGGTTCTGAGAAGATGTGCGTCAATCATTGAGGACGAAGTCGACGGATGCGGAAATGCAGGGCGTATCGGCGGTGATGAATTTTTTATAGTGCTGGACTATAACGAGGACAGGGAGAAGCTGAGAAGTATATTAAGAAGTATTAAGAATGATATACTTTCTGTATACAGCGACGAAAAGGACGGATTTCACGTATCCGCGTCCATCGGCTGTGCTTCATATCCGGTAGATACGGATAATTTCAATGACCTGTATATGCTCGCTGATTACCTGCTTTACAGGGCTAAGAGCAAGGGTAAAAACAGATATATTATCTATGACCCTGAAAAACATGACCCGGTAAAGAATATTCTTGAACAGGGAATGGAAAATCTGGGAGCACATAGCTGCCGTGGAATGACTAAGGGTGAGATAGTCTGCAAAATGACGGACGTCATTATGGGTGGGGATGTTTACCCATATGAGAATGTATTTAATGATGTGGTTGACTATTTCGACGTTGAGCGAATAGTGCTGTATGACAGGGCTCAGAATAAGGTGCTGTATCAGTGCGGCAACAAGCTCTTATCAGATGAGGATATAGAGGCAACAAAGGATTATATTGAAAATCCTAAGCTTCTCGAAATGTTCAAAAAACATATGCTCATAAACAACGATATTATGGTATTTAAAAAATTGGATGAAGAGCTTTACAGGAAATTAAGGAAGCAGGGTATACTTTCATTTATGCATCATCACATAACGGGCGCTTCAGGCAGAAAGTATGTTGTAAGCTATGAATCCGTAATACTTAAGAATACATGGAATACAGAAGATATGTACTACTTTAGGATATTGAATCACATTTTGGCAAAGAGCTTATAGGGAGGTTAATATGTGTGGAATAGTTGGTTATGTAGGCAGCAGAAACTGCACTGATGTATTGATGGATGCACTTTCCAAGCTGGAATACCGTGGATATGATTCGGCAGGAATTGCCGTATTTGAAAAGAATGCAATCCGCGTTGAAAAGACCAAGGGAAGACTTAAAAATCTTGAGGAGAAGATGCAGAGGGAGGGAAAACCTTCAGGCAACTGCGGTATCGGGCATACACGCTGGGCAACCCATGGTGAGCCGTCGGATATTAATTCGCATCCGCATGGAAATAAGAGAATTACAATAGTCCACAACGGCATTATTGAGAATTATAAAGAAATAAAAGAATTCCTTATGAAGGAAGGGTATGCCTTTGAGAGCGAGACGGATACGGAAACAGTGGCTAAGCTCCTTGATTATTACTATGACGGCAATCCGCTTGATACAATAATCCGTGTGCTCGCAGAGATAGAAGGCTCATACGCTCTCGGAATAATTTTCCGCGACTTCCCGGGAAGAATATATGCCGTGAGAAAGGATAGTCCACTTATAATCGGTGTCGGTGAAAATGAGAATTTCATCGCCTCGGATGTGCCGGCAATCCTTAAATATACAAGAAACTACTATCTTATTGAGCAGGATGAAATATGCGAGCTTACGAGTGATAAGATAACTATTTACGATACAAGAAAGAATATATTAAGTAAAGAATTGCAGACAGCCACCTGGGATATTGATGCAGCCGAAAAGGGCGGATATGAGCATTTTATGCTTAAAGAAATACATGAGCAGCCAAAGGCTGTTAAAATGACTGTAAGTCCCCGTGTAAAAAACGGTATGCCTGATTTTTCGGAGACAGGGCTTACACAGGAACAGTTAAAAGCCTATAACCAGATATTTATTGTTGCCTGCGGCACAGCCATGCATGCGGGAATGGTCGGCAAATATGTAATCGAAAAGCTTGCAAGGCTGCCGGTAATTGTGGATATCGCATCGGAATTCAGATACAGACAGCCGCTTATCGGCAAGGGAGATTTACTTATAGTTATTTCACAGTCAGGTGAGACTGCGGATACGCTGGCGGCGCTTAAGCTTGGAAAGGAACTCGGAGCAGATACGCTTGCGATTGTAAATGTTGTCGGTTCATCGATTGCAAGAGAAGCCGATATGGTGCTTTACACAAATGCCGGTCCTGAGATTTCGGTAGCATCGACGAAGGCATACTCGGTACAGATTGCGGCGATGTATTTGTTCGCGTTTGAAATTGCCTACGCTAAGGGCAGGATTTCAAAGCAGGAGTGCGAAAAATACGTCAGTGAGCTTATGGAGATACCGGATTACATTGAAAAAACCATGGAATGTGAGCAAATCTGCCAGCAGACAGCAGCTAAGCTTATAAACGCAGACAGCCTTCTGTATATCGGGCGTGGGCTTGATTATGCGCTTAGCATGGAGGGCTCGCTTAAGCTAAAGGAAATTTCATATATCCATTCCGAATCCTATGCGGCAGGTGAGTTAAAGCACGGAACAATTTCGCTTGTAACAAGCCATATGCCTGTAATAGCAGTTGCAACCCAGACGGCGCTTATTGAAAAAACAGTAAGCAACATAAAGGAAGTCAAGGCGAGAGGTGCAATGGTTGTGCTTGTGTGCGACGAGGAGCTTGATATTGAGGACGGAATCGCAGACTGTGTTATCCGTCTGCCTAAAACGGATGAAATACTTATGCCGTCCGTTGCGGCGGTTCCGCTTCAGCTTATTGCATATTATACCTCGGTACTTAAGGGCTGTGATGTAGATAAGCCAAGAAACCTTGCAAAATCAGTAACGGTAGAATAGGGGTTATGATTATGGTAGAGATAAAGGATTTGTTTGATCTTAATCAGACAATTGCAGCAGAGCTTTTTGAGGGTGCGGTCTACCCGTGGGAGGTTCTGCCCAAAATAGGTGATTTTATTAAGGAGCTTGGAAACAGGCTTCCTGTTGAAGATTATGAAAAAACAGGCGACTGTATCTGGATTGCCAGAAGTGCAGAGGTTGCGCCTACGGCAAGCATTACCGGACCATGCATTATCGGTAAGGATGCACAGGTAAGACATTGTGCTTTTATCCGAGGCAATGCACTGGTCGGTGAGGGTGCTGTTGTGGGAAATTCAACGGAGCTTAAGAATGTTGTGCTTTTTAATAAGGTGCAGGTGCCGCACTACAACTATGTCGGAGATTCAATCCTCGGATACAGGGCACATATGGGTGCCGGCTCAATCACCTCCAATGTAAAGTCCGACAAGAAAAACGTTGTGGTTAAGCTTGACGTTGATAATAAAAGACAGTTAATAGAAACAGGACTTAAAAAATTCGGAGCAATGATAGGGGATAATGTTGAAGTGGGATGCGGCAGCGTTCTTAATCCGGGAACGGTTGTCGGACGTGAAGCTAATATTTATCCGCTTTCAAGTGTGAGAGGTTATGTGCCTGCCCGAAGCATATATAAGAAGCAGGGCGAGGTAGTTGCCAAGGAGATGTAAATAAAAAATACACAAACTTATTAAATTAAATTGACTATTTTGTCAGATTATGAGAAAATACGTGTAGATTTTATGTAAATAATTGAAAGGAGATACGAAATGATTATTTCACAGGAAGTTGAAAGAATGTGTCCGGTGGCACAGGGCGTTCATCACGGCGCTGCTCCGGTTCCTACAGAGGGTAACTGGGTAAAAAATAAAGAAGTAAAGGATATCTCAGGCTTAACACATGGTATTGGCTGGTGTGCTCCGCAGCAGGGCGCCTGTAAGCTTACCTTAAATGTTAAGGAAGGTATTATTCAGGAAGCACTTATTGAAACCATCGGATGTTCAGGTATGACTCATTCAGCAGCTATGGCTGCAGAAATTCTTCCGGGTCTTACTGTTATGGAAGCTTTAAATACAGACTTAGTATGTGATGCAATTAATACTGCAATGAGAGAGCTGTTCTTACAGATTGTTTACGGTCGTACACAGTCTGCTTTCTCAGAGGAGGGTCTCCCGGTAGGTGCCGGTCTTGAGGATCTTGGTAAGGGACTTCGTTCACAGGTTGGTACTATGTACGGTACACTTCAGAAGGGTCCTCGTTACCTTGAAATGGCAGAGGGTTATGTAACAGGTATCGCTCTTGATGCTGATGACCAGATTATCGGTTACAAGTTTGTTTCACTCGGTAAGATGACAGACTTCATCAAGAAGGGTGATGATCCTACAACAGCTTACGAGAAGGCTTCAGGTCAGTATGGCCGTGTTGCAGATGCTGTTAAGATTATTGATCCTAGAACAGACAAAGAAGTACAGTAAGGGAGGAAATCGTAATGGCATTATTTGAATCATATGAAAGAAGAATTGACAAGATTAATTCTGTTTTGAACAGTTATGGTATTGCTTCGATTGAAGAAGCTGAAAAGATTACTAAGGATGCCGGTCTTAATGTTTATGACATGATTAAGGGTATCCAGCCGATTTGTTTTGAAAATGCATGCTGGGCTTATACGGTAGGCGCTGCAATTGCTATCAAGAAGGGCTGCAGAAAGGCTTCTGATGCAGCAGCAGCAATCGGAGAAGGACTTCAGGCATTTTGTATTCCGGGTTCGGTAGCAGACCAGAGAAAGGTTGGACTTGGACATGGTAATCTGGGTAAGATGCTCCTTGAGGAGGATACTGACTGTTTCTGTTTCTTAGCAGGTCATGAATCCTTTGCTGCAGCAGAGGGTGCTATCGGTATTGCATTAAAGGCTAACAAGGTTCGCCAGAAGCCGCTTAGAGTTATCTTAAATGGTCTTGGTAAGGATGCAGCTCAGATTATTTCCAGAATAAATGGTTTCACATATGTTGAGACAGAGATGGATTACAAGACAGGCAAGGTTAACGTAATATTTGAAAAGGCATATTCAAATGGTCCACGTGCATCAGTTA
>CAYOHM010000027.1:0-22198 GCA_964403785.1 uncultured Alistipes sp. | reverse complement strand
CGCAATTCTTGTGCAAAATTACCATATCACTTCGTGATATGTACCTTAAGATAAAAAATACGGAAACTCAAGAGCTTACTTTGCGCCGTTTTCTGTTCCAACAGCCTTGTTAGTGAAATATGCCAATATTATTGTTACAGGGATTGTTATCAGCATATTCAGGTACTCATTCATACTGCCGCCAAACATATAACTCACGGTCTGTCCGACAAATCCTCCCCAGAGGTATATCTCATATGAATATTTTCCCAGAGCATCCAGTATTTCAAAATTTCGCCTTCCTCCAAAGGCAAGATTACACAGAATGATAGGAAGAAACACTATGCTTGCAAGTATGACCTGCCCCAATATACAGAAAATGATGAATCCCACCGCTGCTGCCGCCAGTTGTTTTGAATTTAATTTTATATTTTCACTGTACACTTCGTAAACCATTCCGATAAAAAACATCGTAAACGGCATTACAACTGCATATATATCCGTCATTCCAAGCATATATATTACGCCTGTTATACCCAGAATAAGCAGATAGAGTGCTGTCAGCGGGAGGATTTTTTTTACCTCCAGCAGCCTAAGCCTGTAAAAGACATAGCACAGTACATAGCACGCGGCCTCCACTCTCACCGTCCAAATCGGTCCGTTCACGGACCTGCCGTATATATTACCGGTGAAAACGCCCGGCAGATTATGCTCTGTTATAAATATGAGGTTTTTTAAATATGCGTATGTCTGAGAATTTAAAAAATAATCCTTAACACTTAAATTAGTGATAAATGGGGCTGCCACAAAAACTATAAGTATGGTTACCGTAAAAAACGCCGGATATATTCTTACGGCACGTCTTTTGACATATCTTTTTAAATCCGGATTTCTAAACAGGCTCATAGTTATGAGCAATCCGCTGTAAAAAAAGAAAACAGACACAGCCAGACCGCCCAAATCACCCTTTTGGCGTGTCAGATACGAAAACCAATCAGTTTTTGCATAATTTCCTGCAAATGCATAAGCATGGCTTACAATTACCATAATTGCTGCTATAAACTTCACGGCATTTAAATTATTATCCTTGCAAAGAGCAGCTTCATTCAGCTTTTTGTAAGATGTCATAAATTGCCTCCATATCAACATTTTCGCGAATTAAACGTGCAAGTTCATCAAACTGCATTTTTTTGTACTCACCGTAATCAGGTGAAGTCTTTCCGGCAATGCCTTTCTTTTGACATAATTCATCTAAAATCAATGTCCTGAACTCATCATTTTCAAATATCCCGTGAAAATATGTGCCAATCACATTTTCACCAATACAGCCGTCAGGAGTTTTGTCAGTCTTTATTATAAAAGGAACTGCTCCTTCCTTATATACGCATTGTCCCATATGTATTTCATAGCCGCTAAGACACATACTGCCGCCTGCATATGTATATATACCCTCTGACTGCTTTGTATATTTGTTGTTTGAAAATACGGTATCTATATTAAGAAGCCCTATTCCTTTAATTTTTCCATTTCCTTCGCATCCGCTTTCATCAGTTATTTCCTGACCAAGTATTTGATATCCGCCGCATATTCCCATAATAAGCCTGCCGGATGCCTTTAATTTTAATATTGCGCCCTCCATTCCGGATTCACGAAGCCATTTCATATCCGAAATTGTGTTTTTAGTACCCGGAATAATAACCATATCAGGCGAGGCATCAAGCATTTGGTGCGGTTCACTAAAATACAAAAGTTCTACCTCCGGTAATGCTTCAAGCGGTGCAAAATCTGTGTAATTAGACATCCTTGGCAGCTTTACAACAGCTATTCCAAGCTGCGCATGCCTGTCATTAACACACTGACCTTTTGTAAACCTCTCGCTCAGGCTGTCCTCCTCCTCGATATCCAGCTTTTTATAGGGTATTACGCCAATAACGGGTATGCCGCATTTTTCCTGCAGCATAGTAATTCCCGGCTCTAAGATTGTCCTGTCACCTCTGAATTTATTGATTAATATACCTTTTATCCGTTCCTGCTCTTTCTTTTCTAGGAGCTTTACAGTGCCAAAAAGCTGTGCAAACACTCCTCCCCTGTCAATGTCACCTGCAAGTAACACAGGAGCATCAAGCATTTCGGCTAGTCCCATATTCACAATATCATTTGATTTTAAATTGATTTCTGCAGGGCTTCCGGCTCCCTCAACGACAATTATGTCATTTTCACTGCTCAGCCTGTCATATGCTGCCATAATATCCGGTATGAGCTTTTTCTTATATTCAAAATACTCCCTTGCAGGCATATTTCCTATTGGACGTCCGTTTACAATGACCTGGGAGCCAACGTCCGTTGTTGGTTTCAGCAGTATGGGATTCATATACACACTTGGTTCTATCCCACAAGCCTGCGCCTGAACTGCCTGGGCACGGCCTATCTCATATCCGTCACGAGTTATATAGGAATTTAGTGCCATATTCTGTGATTTAAAGGGAGCTACCCTGTATCCGTCCTCCTTAAACACCCGACAAAGTCCGGCAGTAATCAGACTTTTGCCAACATTTGACATTGTTCCCTGCACCATTATTACTTTAGCCATTTATTTCACCAATCATTTCACTTTCCTTATAATCATTTTTAAAACAAGAAGTAAAATTTTATTTTCAACGTGATTCTTCACAGCAACCCTGTAATAGGAATCGGTAAGCCCGACAAAATTTGAGCAGGACCTTATCATTATCTGATTTTCAAGAAGCTTTTCCTTAAAATCAATACTTTTTAGCTCACTGTCATCAAATATATTCTCAAACAGGATAAAATTTGCACTGCCCGGGTATACCTTAAATCCAAGCTTCTCCAAACCTCTGCTTAAAAACTCACGCTCTTTTTTTATGACTTTTATTGATTTTGACAAATATTCCTGTTCACCGGCAGCGGCAATTCCCGCTACCTGCGCGATTCCCGAAACACTCCAGCTCTGCCTTTTATTTTTTATGTTCTTTATAATGTCACAGTTTGCAGTCACTAAATATCCAAGCCGGACACCTGCCATTGAAAAAGTCTTTGTAAAGGCATTTAAAATAACCACTTTTTCGTTATCTGTCAGTTGTCCCGCCATTGACTTTTGACCGCACATTTGTGCAAAGCACTGGTCAAGTATCAGAAGGACATTCTCCTCCCTGCACTTATCAGCAATTTTTTTTATTGCTTCAGGACTTAACAGATTACCCGAAGGATTATTCGGATTGCACACAAAAGCCACATCATATCCGGCTTCAAGCTGCTTAAGAAACTCCTCAAGCTGTTTTTCAAGATTAAAATCATTTTCCCTTCTGAGGTAAAAATAATCTATTTCACATTCGTATGCCCTAAGTGCCCTTTCATATTCAAGAAATGACGGCACGGCAAGCAATGCCCTTTTAGGCTGGCTTGCATTTATGATATGGTATATAAGATCTGCTGCGCCATTTCCGCACAGTATATTTTCAATGTCAACGCCCTCCAGCTTCGAGATACATTCCCTTAGTTTTCTGCAGTCATAATCAGGATATGTTTCATAATCGTGAACATGTATTTTAATCGCATCACTGACACTGCCCGGCATTCCGCACGGATTCAAGCTCACCGAAAAATCCAGCATAACATCATTTGAATATATATCTCCACCATGCTGATACATAATCTGCCAACCTCCCACAAGTCTAATATATCGCACCTGCAACGAGCACTATCGCCGTCAAAAACAAAAATATCAAAAACTGAGTTGTAAACATTAATTTATTTGCTCGTATTATATCTTCACACTCAATTTCTCTTAACGCATCCCCAATATATGGCTTTTCATATAATTTTCCGAAATAATACGCATTTCCCGCAAGCCGCACTCCCAGTGCACCCGCGCAAACAGACTCCGTCTGGGCTGAATTAGGACTTTTGTGATTATATCTGTCACGCAAAAATATCTTTAACGCATTCCGATAATCCAATTTCAATACCCATGACGCGCAAATCATAAAAACCGCACAAACCCGTGACGGAATATAATTTAATATGTCGTCCAGCTTCGCCGCTGCTGTTCCGAAATACATATATCTTTCGTTCCTATAACCCAGCATTGAATCCATTGTATTAACAGCCTTGTAAAACATCCCCAAAGCGCCTCCGCCAACAGCCATATAGATAAGCGGTGCTGCCACTCCGTCAGATGCATTCTCTGCAACGGTTTCCACCGCAGCCCTGGTTATACCCTCCCTGTCAAGCATCTGCGTATCCCTTCCGACTATCATCGAAACATTATGCCTTGCAGCATCAATATCACTTACTTTCAGGCTTTCATACACCTTCCTGCTCTCTGTATACAGGCTTTTTGCCGCAAGCATTTGATAGCAAATAAAGGTTTCCGCTATAAAACCTGCTATTTTCGACAATTCATAAATTTTTTTAAGGAGTACAAAAGGAACAAAACCGTACAAAAAAATCATTATGAGAACAAGCACAGCTCCGCGAAGCCTCATTGAATTTTTTGATGACCTTTTGTAAAGTATTTTTTCCAACAGGCTTATGGTGCTGCCCATCAATTTTATAAGATGCGGCATATTGTGTGGGTCACCAAAAATCAAATCCGCCACATAGCCGCATAACAATGCAAAATACGATAAAATCATTATTTTTTTATCTCCTGACATATTCCGCAGATAATTCTTATTACAGCCTTGGAATTCTGCGAAAGCACACACATCATTCTGCCGTAATTTTCCCTGTAAAGCCTGTCACCTTCATCAATCGGAACGATTCCGCTGCCTATTTCATCCCCTATTATTATAACATCAGGATTTTTCAAAAGCAGCATATCCAAAAATTGTGCGCGCTTATCCGCTGTATCAAAAAATGTGCCATATTTTTTTACAAAAAGGTGAAAATGGTTGACTATCCGCGACTTTTCAAAATCCTCCGGTGACATATCCGCACCGTCGCTTATAAGCATCCCGTCGGGCATAAGTCCAAGGTAATTGCACGCTATATCCAATTTTGCCTGCATGGCTGCGCCGATAAAAAGTTTCATTTATACTCTCCCCTGCACCAAAATTACGGCTGCCACAATAACAAGTTCACATATCTGGATAAAAAAACCTGCCAAATCTCCGGTAATTCCTCCGAAATTCTTATCAGCCATTCTCAAAAAATACAATACCGTAAGCATGCATAACAACACCGTCAATATTCCTGTATAAAACTGTATAATGCACATAATCGTCAGGCTGCCAAATATGTATATTGCCAGAACGCAGGCTGCGATATTTTTATTCTGTCTTGACGTAAATGTGTAAAGCGTCCCTTCTCTTTTTGCATTTTTCATAAATACGGATAAAAGGCACGATACTGCTCTTGACAGCACATAGCCCACACCAATCATATATACTGTTTCGTATGAACTTATGCCGGACATTAAGCCTGCCATAACAATCATATATGCACTGCACCATATGATTGCAAAGGCACCCACATGGGGGTCCTTTAATATTTCAAGCCTTTTCCCCTTTTCAGCGTAGGAGGCAAGGGAATCCACAACATCACAGAAGCCGTCCATATGAATCCCACCTGTTATAAGAAGCGGCAAAACGGCAGCAACCGTTCCAAACAGAATATTATTAAATGATAATTTAATGCATAGATAATACCATAAAAACAGGGCTGCTGCATTTACTATTCCGACAAATGGAATAAAACACATAGAAAACTGCATATTATCCTCTGACCAGTCGGCCTTTCCAACCGGTATCTTTGAAAACATTGCAAGTGCAATTCTAAATGAATTCAATATTTTCATGCGCTATTCCTCCCTTTATTATTACCGGAACGGAGTACACCACTTCTATGACTGCATCCGCCATCCGTGAAAGTCCGGAATTGACAGCCATAAGCTCGTAAATGTACTTATTTACAAAAGCATCATACTCCAATCCGTCGGATGCCACTTCATTCGTCACAATAACCATATTATGCACCCAGTCCGACATTTCCTTAATACTATCCAATATATAAGCTGACGGATTTTCCCGGTTACTTATATACATCTCATTTGCCAGAAGATTTGACATACATTCAATAATCACCGACACCCCGTCCGCTTCTCCTGCATCACGCATAGAATCCGCAATTATGTCCCTTGCCTTTGCAATATCCGTTTCCAGCTCCAGTGTTTCAAAGCCCTTATTTTTTCTTAATTCCTGATGTCTTAAAACACGGTTTAATGTTTCTGGATTGCCGTCTTTATGCATAGTTGCGATATAATATTTTCTTCCCGTACATTTCATTAAAATATCCTCTGCAAAGGAAGATTTTCCGCAGGCTGCCCCTCCTGTAACCAGATAAATCATTATTCTCCAATCTATAAAGGCTTATATGCCTCCATATTTATATCCTCAAATGTAATATTCTGTGAGTATACATTATGTGCTATGTCTATAAGAGGAAAAGCGCATACAGCTCCTGTGCCCTCTCCGAGAGCAAGATTTGCACATATAACGGCCCTCAGTCCTAAAATATCCAAAAGCCTCCTGCATGCTGGCTCCTTTCCATAATGCGATGCCAGCATATAATCCTTTACCTCAGGCTTTAGCATTGCTGCCAGTATAGCAGAAACACTTGAAATCAAGCCGTCAATAACCACGGGAATACCGTAAACTCCTCCTCCCAAAAAAAGTCCGGTCATAGCTGCAATATCAAGACCCCCCATTTTACTTATAATATCAATCGCATCATACTTATCAGGTGCATTTATCTGCAGTGCTTTTTTTATTACGGCAATTTTCTTTGCAAGACCTTCATCCGAAAGCCCGGCGCCCTTTCCCGTGACATTTTCTGCCGGCTCATCAAGCAGAAGGCTTGCAATGGCGCTGCTGGTTGTTGTATTACCTATTCCCATCTCTCCGGACGCAATTATATCGTACCCGAGCTCCTTAACATACCCTGCCATTACAATTCCGCTGACAATCGCTCTCACACATTCCTCACGCTTCATTGCCGGTCCTTTGGCTATATTGTCGGTTCCGCGCCTTATCTTAAAATCTATGACGTCCTTGTGACCGGCATCCGCCTTCATTCCCACATCCACGGAAAAAACCTTTGTATTGCTGATTTTTCCTATTATATTCACATTTGCAATGCCCTTGGCAAGATTTTCAGACACAAGGACGGTAACAGCTTCGTCCGTCTGGCTTACACCTTCACAAATAACTCCGTTATCCGCACAGAATATCACTGAACATTTATGTTGAACCGGTACAGAAATATCATTCCTGATTGCACCAATCTTACATATTATTTCCTCCAGCTCACCCAAGCCGTTCAATGGTTTGGCTATCTTATTCCAGTTTTCCTTACACTCACAGAAAAGGCGCTTATCCGTGGGCTTAATCTTAGTTAATTCTTGATTTAATATGGCATGTATTTCTTCTTTTGGGCACGATTTTATATGCCTGCTCTCACTTACAATATCCATTATTTTTTTCTCCTGTATCTTCTGCATGCTGCCACAAAATTTTCTGCTATTTCTGTATTTGCCGGATAATAAATATGTAAAAACCCTGCAAACAAATTATCCGCAGCATATATGCAGTCATATTTCTCCCCATTGGTCTTTAATGCAGTAAACGAATTTCCGTTTTCCTCACAATCCCAATAGTGAAATTCATGTGCTTTAATAGTTTGTCCCTTCTTCAAAAGCCAATTATCTTCCTTTGCTTCAAGTGTAGCATAACCGAATCGGACTAATTTTTTTTGATTTTGTGCTGTTCCCTCAAGGATGCCGCACATAGCGTATTTACTGTTATTGTCAGTGATTAAATTTTCTTTTAAGTATATATATCCTCCACATTCAGCAATGGTTGGTATTCCGTTTTTAATGTGTTCTGCTATATCCTTCTTCATAGTTAGATTTTGCGATAATTCTTCAGCATATTTTTCCGGATACCCTCCATATAGAAGGATTCCGTCCACATCCTCCGGAAGCCTGGCATCATGAACGGGGCTGAAGGTAATTATATCAGCTCCCAGCTGCTCAAGAATATCAAGATTTTCCTGATAAATAAACGAAAAAGCCTCGTCCTTTGCCATTGCAATACGCACCTTTTCGTGGCAGCACATAGGATTTAAGCAATCCGGCGCCTCAAGCTCATCAGCACTTTCCGCCAAAGAGATAATTGCGCCCAAATCCAAGGTACTGCATACACTTTCGGCTACATTTTTAAGGGTTGTTTTCATTTCATCGGCTTTTCTGTCATAATCCAGCCCCAAATGGCGGTTCGGCAATATTAATTCTTCTTTTAATCTACCCACATATCCACATGGCATGAGTCCGTATTTGCGGATAACCGGCTGCATATAGTCATATGTTTTACCAGAAACCCTATTAAGTATAACACCACATATTCTGCTGTCCTCCCGCAAGGTAGAGTAGCCCTTTATAATAGCTTCAATAGAATTAGCGCAGCCCTTTCCGTCAATAATCAATATAACGGGTGTGTCCGTAATCTGCGCGATTTCATAGGAGCTTCCCTTTGTTGTATAATCAGCCCCGTCATAAAAGCCCATTACACCCTCTATAATTGCATAATCTGCCGTTTTAAGCTTGCTCTTAAACAAAGTCTTAAGGCTTTGCGGCTCAAGAAAAAAGCTATCCAAATTATAGCTGCCCATACCTATAATATTCCTGTGAAACATAGGGTCAATATAATCAGGTCCGCATTTAAAGGACACTATGTTCATATTCCGTCTTAATAATTCGTAAAGAATGCTGCAAGTAATTGTGGTCTTGCCGCAGCCGCTTCCCGTTCCTGCCAAAAGCACCCTGCCCTTACTCAATTTTATTCCTCTCCAAGCTTAAGCTTATACAGTATTTTTTCAAAACAAACTCCGTCCGTAACCGGTATATTGCATTTATCAGACTCAACGATACAAGCCTTCACAAAATCAGCGGCTCTTATTACTGATTTTTCAAAATCAACCCGTCTGACAGCGTCAGCCGCAATAATTGATGAAAATACGTCGCCTGTTCCGCACCTTGTTTGGCCTGCGGATTTTTTCTTTATCCACCTGTCATTTTCCGCTATATAATTGCATATAAAATTCCCTCTTTGTATACCTGTAACAACAAGATGACAGCCTTTTTTCAGCTTTTTCCTAAGCCCTGTGCAAATAGCCTTTATATCATTATCCGACATTTCCTCACTGTATTCACATTCCCCCAAAATACAGCATTCCGTGAGATTGGGTGTGAGCACATCCGCATTCTTTACAAATTCTCTCATTTTCGCACACAGGGCATCATTATATGTAGAATATTTGATTCCGTTATCGCCCATAATTGGGTCAATTATAACAACCGTATTCTCATCAGAAAAATCCCTTATAAAATCCTCGGCAATATCAAACTGTTTTGTACTGCCATAAAATCCTGTCAAAATTCCATTGAATTTAAGCCCCAGTTTTTTCCATTCAGCAATGTATTTCGGCAGATTTTCGGTATAGTCCACGATGTTAAAGCTTTCATAGGCTGAATGATTGGACAATACAGCAGTTACAACGGGGCAACATTGAACTCCAAGATGTGAAATAATCGGCATTTCAACTGAAAGTGAGCATCTGCCGAATCCGGTCATATCATTTATAACCGCTATTTTGTTAAAAGTATTGTGATTCACCTATATTCCCCGTCCTTTATTGTCCTATTTATTTTTTAAACTTCCGTCATACTTTGGCATTTTCTTTTTGTCCTTCATCTTGTCAAAAGAACGAAGCTCCCCATTAAGATACCTTGTATCAATATTCAGGGCTAATACAAATACTGCCGCAAGTGTAATCAGCTTGATAAATGCAAGAGCTAAATAGCTGCTTACAGCTCTGTAATCATAAAACAGGGTAATCAGATTCATTATAAAGGTCAGTGCACCTACAATCAGATACCATTTTTTATCAAGACCTTTTTTTACAATAGCATAAAGCAGTACAACAGCAAATATATGAAACAATACATCAACGGCACAGTTTATGCCCTTGAAGAGAAAATATGTGCCTGGAATATCGCTCACCTGTTTAATAGCATCAATCAGATTCGAGATTTCCTCAGCGCTCATATCTGACACAAGCTCGTCCATACCATACGAATTAATGGTATTTCCAAGCGTGGAAACATACAAAATATCCATTCCCGATATAATTGCCTGACCAAGTGCAATGCCCCAGCCTCCAATCAAAGCATTTCCCAGCTCCATATCACCTTTTCTGTCGGAAAACTTAAGGACAAGCCACCTTGCCAAATGAACCAGCAAGGCAAAAATCAACGCTCTCGTTATGCAGAATGCCACAGAGCTTCCGATTAAAAAATCACCGATAACCGGAATAACAGAAATTGCCATTGTGACAATTTCAATTCCCGCCACACCGAGCACCATATATATTAACAGACCTGCAATTGCCGGTAAAATATTTGCTGAATACCTTATCATCAGAATTGCAGCCGCCACTATCAAAACAGATATCAAAATTATTCCGCCGGCATTGGTATAATTTATTGTGTCAGCAGGAAATGTAATATCATAATCCATATAAAACCTCCTCATAAATTAAATGAGAGCTGCCAAACCTGACAGCTCTCCATAATCCCGTCGTACGACAATATATCCTTAATAATAGAAATTCTATATAAAAAAGGCACACTGTACTAATTACTTACAGATTATAATTTTGTTACGTTAGTAGCCTGAGGTCCCTTAGCACCGTCGACAACGTCGAACTCTACAGCAGCGCCTTCTTCAACTGACTTGAAACCCTCCATGTTAAGACCTGAATAATGTACGAATACATCCTTACCTGTCTCATCACTAATAAATCCGTAACCCTTCTGGCTGTTAAACCACTTAACTGTACCTTTCATTCCGATACCTCCGAAAAAAATATAAAACTAGTGTGACTAATCGCACTAACTTATTCTACCACATTTAAGAAATTGTGTCAAATTATTTCCATTAAAATACGTTCCAGCTCGCCAACCTCAAACTCATACGCCTTATTGCAAAACTGGCATTTAAGCTCTATTGTTTTGCCTTCTTCAATCATAGCTGCAATTTCCTTCCTGCCGATGCTGATAAGTGCTTTTTCAACTCTGTCCTTGCTGCAGTTGCAGTAAAATCTTACCGGCATACTGTCAAGAATATCAAGCTCCATATCTCCAAGAAGAATATTTAATATATCCTCAGGGGTGCTGCCATTAGAAAGCAGCCCCGTCACAGAGTCAATCTGTGCCAGCCTTTCCTCAAGCTTATCAATTATATCCTCATCGCACCCCGGCATAAGCTGGATTATAAATCCGCCCGCCTGAGCTACGGTATTATCCTTATTCATAAGCACACCCAGAGCAACCGACGAAGGTGTCTGTTCACTGGCTGCAAAATAATATGTCAAATCCTCTGCAATCTCACCTGAAACCAGTTCAACCTGACCTGCATAAGGGTCCTTAAGGCCTATATCCTTAATTACATTTAAAAATCCCTTGCCTACTGCACCGCCCACATCAAGCTTTCCCTTAGCGTTGGCAGGCAAAATAACATCCGGATCCATAACATATCCCTTGGCATTTCCTTTATTATCAGCAGTAACTGTAATACCCTTCAAAGGTCCATCTCCCCTGACATTTATTGTCAAAAGGTCCGTGTCATTTTTCATCATGCTTCCCATGATGCACGAAGCAGTAAGAAGTCTTCCAAGCGCTGCCGTGGCAACGGGGCTTGTATTATGTGACTGTCTTGCGGTATCAACCATTTCTCTTGTATATGCGGCAAATGCCCTTACCTGTCCGTTTGCAGCAGTTGCCCTTACCATATAATCCTTCATTGTCTATCTCCTAAATACAAAATATACTCGTTCACTGCATTTTACCGGTTTATCCATTGTAAATGCGTCATAAACCTTGATATTCGTAAAGCCATGTTTTCTGGCTGCATTTTCAATTTCCTTAATATCATATGCCCTCTGAAAATGTGTTTCTTCAAACTTACGGTACATATTGCCTTCCTTGGCAAATATAGTAAGAAGATACTCATTCACGCACTTGTCCTCATGATAATAATTGTCCCAAATATAGCTGCAATTATCAAAATTTGCTGCCATAGTGTTATATGCAAGTATATTTTCATAAAAATATCGCGTCTTAAGGTCCATTATAAATATTCCGTTGCTCTTTAGATTTTTATCAACGGACTTAAATAATCCATCCAGCTCCTTCGTTTCAATCAGATAATTAACAGAGTCGCAAACGCTCACACAGGCATCCGCTTTCTGCAAAAGTTCAAACTCAGACATATTCTGCTCACTAAGTACGGTTTCAGAATACTCGCTGTCTTCGAATTTATTCTTTGCCACCGAGAGCATATCCGAAGAAATATCAATTCCGGTCATCTTATAACCCAATTTACACATTTCCATTGTAAAGGCGCCGGTTCCACAGCCAAGCTCAGCCAAATGTGCACCCGGTTTAATATCGTCCAGCTCCAAAAGCCTCTTTGTATACTGTGCCCACTCATCATATGGAATATCAGCCATCATCTCATCATAAACATATGCAAAATTCGTATATGCATCCATCATAAACACCCCTTAACACACAAATAAAGGGACCTTCGCATCAAAACACGAAAGTCCCTGCCAATCAAATATTATGCGTTAGCTCCACAACACTTCTTGTACTTCTTGCCGCTTCCGCATGGACATGGGTCATTGCGTCCTACCTTCTTGCCCTTTACAACAGTATTAGACTTCTTCTGTTCAAGATATAATTCCTTTCTTCTTGCCTCAGGAAGCAAATCATTCCACTGCTCAAGTCCATACAGCCAGTCAGCCTTAGCTGCTACCATGTTATAATAAAGCTTTTCCCTGTCATATCCAAGATTTACCACTGTATCCTCATCCATTGTTTCAATAGGATTAGGATTAACGAGGCTCTCGTCAATGCCGTCAAGCACGCCAACCATAATCATAAGATCAACGCCAAATTTCTCGGCGAGTTCTTTGACAGTACCAGAAACTACCACATCCGGTTCAGATAAAATCTTCTCGTAAATGCCCTTCTCCAAGTTAAAATAATTCGCCCAAAACATCTGAGCCTGCTTATTATCCATCTCTGTTTCATAAGCCTGTTTTCTCCAAGTTTCTAATAAAGTCATTTTCTTACTCCTTTTATAATTTCATAACGTAAATCACTAAAGCATTTTAAAAGTAGCTGGCATACAGTGAACCTGTATACGAATAGCTGCTGCCGTAAGTACCGGAGCTTGTATATAATGCACCGCTTGATGTTGCTATTGCGTTAGTAGCAGACGTTGCCATAATAGAGGCAGACGAAGCAATGCTTGACGCATATGACGAGCTTCCGTTAAAAAGTGATTTCACTTTGGACATATCGGAGCCCTTAAAGCTATCCTCATCAACCGAAAGCTTACCATCCGTTCCGACAGTGATTCCCACATTGGAAAGGCTCTTAGACATCGTCCTTGAAAGTGATATCATGCTGTTTGTCGAATTCTGAATCGTTGTTGTAGAGGACTTATCAGCCGCATCAATTGCGCTGTTATAGTTCTTTACAAAATCAGAAACCGCACTGTATATTGCATCTGTATCGTAATCTTCTGTTGTATTTCCCTTCTCATCCGTTACCGCCTTCTTAGTAAACAGTGAATCATTACCGGTTGCTGTAAGCTTCTTAGCCGCATTTTGAAGACTGCTTGCTGCGCTCTTAGCTGACGACAATGCCGTATTGGCTGTTGATTTACTGCTGCTTGTGCTGCTTGTGCTGCTCGTCGAATCAGTCGATGATGTAGAATCACTGTTTAACTGACTGTAATACGACTTAACAAGCTTACCGTATGAGCCGCTTCTGATACTTGAATAATCAGAAACCAAGCTGGCAAGTGATGATGTACCTGACGTAGAAAGAGAACTAAAAAGCGTACTTACGCCTGAAGTTGACGTTCCGTAATAGTTCCCCACACTTATACTTAACCCTGACATACCAATCCCTCCTTGTAAAATGTTCGACCTCCATGTCACTATAAATCCGTAACCAACCCAGTTACTCGATTACATTATATCACACAAATATCCATTGTCAAATAATTTCATATTTTACTGCTTTTACTGCCATTTTCTCCCCTTAGCTCCCTGCTGTCAAGAAGAATCGTTACCGGACCGTCATTTAAAAGCTCAACCTTCATATCCGCGCCGAATTCTCCGCCCTGCACAGGAATCCCCAGCAGCCTCAGTTCCTCAATAAAATTC
Organism: uncultured Alistipes sp.; assembly: GCA_964403785.1. Classification (GTDB taxonomy): domain Bacteria; phylum Bacillota; class Clostridia; order Lachnospirales; family Lachnospiraceae; genus MGBC120314. The sequence goes on along the minus strand of CAYOHM010000027.1, from coordinate 7,900 downwards.
TCATAAAGAGGTTTGGCTGTTTCAGGCGGTGCTGCATTTATAAAGGAGGGTCTGTTGCCCTTCCTGCAATCGGCAAGTAAAGTAAACTGAGAAACCAAAAGTATATCTCCGCCGACGTCCATTATCGACTTATTCATCCTGCCCTCTTCATCCTCAAATACCCTCAATTTGCTTATCTTAGCCGCAAGCTGCTTAACGTCCGCCTGCTCATCACCATTTTCCACTCCAAGCAGTATCATATACCCTCTGTTACATTTTCCAATCAGCTTATCTTCTACCTTAACAGTGGCATACGAAACTCTTTGAATAACCGTTTTCATACTACTTCTCCTTTAAAGCCGTACTCCCAGAATATTCTTATAGCCCTCTCCGTAAATTTCACTGGCACTTGAAACTATCATAAAGGCATTGCTGTCCTCATCCTTTATAATATCCTCAAGCTTGGGTGCAAGCTGTTTCCTGAGTACACACATAATTATTTTTTTATCCCTGCCTGTATAAGCACCCTCACCGTCAAGATAGGTTATGCCTATGTCAAGCTCCTCCATTATACGCTCTGCAGCCTTACGGTATTTGTCACTTACAATAAATACAAGCCTCGCCTCATCCGACGCATAAAGGACCGTATTCATCACTCTTCCCATAGTAAATACCGCAATAAATGCATACATGGCGGTATTAAAATTGCCAAAAACAAATCCTGAAACCGCCACTATCGTCATATCAAATACAAGAAATAAAAATCCCGTCTTGAGGAATTTATATTTCTTTTTGATAATCTTAATAATAACATCCATTCCGCCCGTGGTTGTACCTGCCCTGAAAATAATGCCAATGCCGACTCCTACCAGCGCACCGCCCAAAAGTGCAGCAAGAAGCGGGTCCGTGGTAATCGGCGTTATCCTTGCAAAAACATCCGTAAAAAAAGAATTTAAGACAATTACAACTGCCGTTGAAGTCATAAATTTATATCCGAGTTTGCTGATTCCAAGCAGGACAACCGGAATATTTAATATCATATAAAGACTTCCGGTGCTAATACCCATCAGTCTGTTTAAAATAACAGAAATACCTATAAGTCCTCCGGGTGCCAAATCATTCGGGTCAAGCAAAACACTCACACCAAAAGCATACAAAAGCACACCAGCCAGCACATAAACCGCCCTACGAAGCCATTTTCCACCCATAAAAACCTCCACAAACAGAATTTACGATAATTCCCGCATTATTCTGCCCGTAATTATGGGATTAATTCAAAAACAGATACTCAGGAATTCCATTTGTATATTTAATCGTATTTTCTCCGGCAACCAATGGCCTTAAGTAAGTTATCATCGGTTCCAGAACATCGCATCCGTCCTCGCTTATCCACTCCTGCGGTATCTTTTTTTCAAAATTTGCAATTTTTTCTATATCTGCCTGACCAAATTCCACTCTATATGGTTCATCAGAAACTCTCGTGAGCGTTGACATCACTCCGGTGCTGCCTGAAAGTGCAAGTTCAACCGCATTTATTCCAAGCCTGAAGCTCTCATCAATATCCGTCTTGGACGAAATATGTGAAGCTGACCTCTGAAGCACATTAAGCTCTACGCTTCTGACCTTACAGCCTATTTCATCTGCAACAAGGTCCTCAAGCACATTTCCGGTTCCGCTTAACATTACGTGTCCGAATTTATCAACACGCCCGCCCTGTGCGGAAATATAATTGCCGTCGCCGTCCTTGATTCCCTCGGATACGGCTACAATAACATGGTGCTTTTCGCTAAGAAGCGACTTAACCTTTTCAACAAAGGCTTTCTTATCAAATGCCCTTTCCGGAAGATATATAAGATGCGGTGCTTCACTGTACTGTGTTCTTGCAAGAGCTGATGCAGCCGTCAGCCATCCCGCATTTCTTCCCATAATCTCAACAATAAGTACAGTGTCTATATGATAAATATATGTGTCATGAGCCATTTCAAGAATGGAGGTTGCAATGTATTTTGCCGCAGAGCCAAAACCTGGGGTGTGGTCGATGCAGAATAGGTCATTGTCAATAGTTTTTGGCACGCCGACTATCTTAACCTGCAGCCCCTTATCCCTGACATATCCAGAGAGCTTAGCGACCGTATCCATCGAATCATTACCGCCGATATAAAAGAAATATCCAATGTCATACTTTAGAAAGATTTCACATATCCGGTCATAGTCCGTTGTATCCTTTGTGTAATCTGCCAGCTTATATCTACAGGAACCCAGAAACATTGCCGGTGTATTCTTTAACATTTCTATTTTGCCCTCAGAGGCAAAAATGTCATTAAGTGTTACCAGCCTGTCCTCAATTATGCCCTGCACACCATTTCTGGCGCCATATACCACATCAATATCATCACTTTTCAGGCTCTGTTCAATAACGCCGGCAAGCGATGCGTTGATTGCAGCAGTCGGTCCGCCGGACTGCGCCACAAGACAATTTCTACTCATATTATTATCCCCCTTGTGCATAAAATTTATAACTAAATGCTTTAATATATTCCCAATTTAATATTATACCACAGCTTATCAATAAAGTCATCGGCTTGAGTTTCCGTATTTTTTATTTTAAGGTGCTATGAAGCGTAGCTTCATAAGCAATTTGCACGAGAATTGCGCAAAGTAAGCTAGCTTACTTATCGCAATTCTTGTGCAAAATTACCATATCACTTCGTGATATGTACCATAAAATAAAAAATACGGAAACTCAAAAATCATCGGAGGCATACATGAAAAAATTATTTATTAATTTCACAATCCTTATATTGCTTATTTTATTCATACCTTATTTTATAACAGCGTTGCAAAATCCCGCATCCGATACCGCAGAAAACGAAATCTCCTATGATGGCCGTGTAGTTGTTATAGAGGATAAAAATATTGAACAGTCCATTGATTATTCCTTATACCTGCATGGCATGGTTGCCCGCATGATGATTTCGTTTGACAACGCTGCAATGCAGTATGATGAGCTTATTAAGCTGTGCTGTGTTATATCGAATACGCTTACACATGTATTATCCGAGGAGCTTCTCGGTGAATATTACATTTCCGAGGATGACCTGAAAATATATTGGAATGATAAATATGAGGAATACCATAACAAAATTCTGCAAAATATTGAAGCAGTAAAAAATCAGGTGATAACCTACAATGATGCAGTAATTACGCCCTTTTACCATCTAATAAGTCCCGGTATGACAAGAACCTTTGATGACACCTCCAAATACCCTTACATCAAATCGGTAAATACTAACAAGGACCTTGAGGAAAATTCTTTTCTGGCAGTAAACAGATTTACAAGCAATGAATTTATAAATATTATTAACAATTATTATGAAGAAGCTGTATTAAATGATTCCGGCACTGAATTAAAAGAAAAAATTCAGATTACGGGAAGGGACTGCGCCGGCTGTGTTACCTCCCTAAAGCTGGGTGATATGGACTTAAGCGGTGATGAATTTGTAGAAATATTCTCTCTTAACTCACCGTGCTTTACGATAACCTGCTACGAAAACTCCCTTAAGATAATCACCAAGGGTATCGGCCACGGATACGGCATAAGTCTTGCATATGCCCTGCGTATGGCTATGGACGGGGAATCCTGTGAAGCCATAATAGATTATTTCTATGATGATGTAGAAATTAAAAAAATTGACAGTTAAAGAATAAAGTTTTGAATTTAAGGCAAACATATTCTCAGAGGTGATGATAATGAGAAATAACTCCAATTCAAAACGTACAGAAGCTATATTATCCCTTTTTATTACCACGGCTCTTGTAATCACACTTGCCATTGCAGTGGCATCAGCTATAAAGAGGGGTTCCGGAAATGACAATTCAAACAACTATGTTGATTTAAACGAAACACAGGATAACAAACTTGCACAGGATACCGAAAGCACAGAAATTAAAGAAAGCATTTCAAAAAGTACTGACAATTCCGCAGGCATTACAAAGGGCGGAAATTCTTCTCTTACGGAAATTGACGAGGATGACCCCTATGCAGAAAACGAGGCAAGCCCCAAGGCCGCTTCAAATGATGCTGTAAGTGACGCAAACGAGACAGCACAGGACATTCCGGTTTTATCTCCAAACTCCGTTAATGCAAGCTACTCCTTCGGACCATATGACACATTAAAGCTTCCTGTCGAGGGCGAGATAATTCTTGAATATAATATGGACAACACCATTTATTTTCCAACGCTTAATGTTTATAAATGCAATCCGGGGCTTTATATCTCGGGAGCTGTCGGAGAAAATGTCTATGCGGCTGCTACCGGTACTGTTTCAGCAATAACATATGATGAGGAAATGGGCTGCACCGTTTCAATCGACCTCGGTGACGGCTATATCGCATCCTACGGTCAGATTGGCGACCTGCGTGTAAACGAAGGAGAGGTTGTCCTTGGCGGTGCTATAATAGGTACTGTTGCCGAGCCGACAATTTATTACACAACCGAGGGAAGCGGTATTTATTTTAAGCTCACCCACAATGGAGAGCCCGAGAATCCTTTGTTTTATACTGAATAAAAAAAATTTGCACAAAATATGTGGGGAGTGTTCCGCCACAGATTTTGTGCAAATTTAATTTGTCATTCTATTCTGCAATTTCCAGTGCAAGCTTCATCATTTCATGGAAGGATTCCTGACGCTCATCAGCCGATAACTCCTCCTTGGTATACAAATGGTCAGAGATTGTAAATATACCAAGAGCCTTCTTTCCAAGTCTTGCGGCATTCATATAAAGAGCCGCTGTTTCCATTTCCACGGCAAGTATGTTCATTTGCTTCCAAAGGTCATTATCCGCTGCATCCTGCGTATAGAAAACATCCGAAGACAATACATTTCCGACTGCCACCTTAATATTTTCCTTCTGGGCGGTTTCGACCGCTTTCTTTAAAAGCCCAAAATCAGCAATCGGTGCAAACGTACCCGGCAGCTTGTATTGCGCGGCATAATTTGAATTGGTGGATGCCCCCATCGCAATCACAACATCACGAAGCTTCACCGAATCGCTGATTCCTCCGGCAGAGCCAATTCTGATTATACTGTCCACGTCATACATAGAAAAGAGCTCATATGAGTAAATTCCTATTGACGGCATACCCATTCCGCTTCCCATAACGGAAATCCTTTTTCCGTTATATATGCCTGTAAAACCAAGCATATTGCGGACCGTATTAAAACACTTAACCTCTGAGAGAAAATTTTCTGCAATGTACTTTGCGCGAAGCGGATCTCCCGGCATCAGCACTGTTCCTGCGATATCTCCCTTTTGTGCAGCATTATGCGGTGTTCCCATAGTAATACCTCCCTGATTTTTATAAAAAGTTCTTTGCTTTTTTTAGAAATTTATATATAATATGATGATACCGGAGGCAAAAAGCTCACGAAGCCCTTTGCCGCTTGTTTTTAAACTGCTTTGTCAGGAGGTTTTCTATGAAACGCATTGGTGCATTACTTGGAGTTTTTCTGCTTATATCTTTATATGTCACAACCTTGGTGTGTGCAATAATCGGAAGTGATTTTGCACTCTCCATGCTCAAAGCTTCCATATTCGGCACTATATTCATCCCCGTAATTTTGTATGTATATCTTTTCCTTTTCAGAGCCTTCAATAAGAACTCGAAAATTAAAATCGAGGATGAAGATAAATCATAATTTAATGATTTCTCCTGATAATTTCATGTCTTTCCGGTCCGTTTGAAACCATTGTAATCGGAGCTTCAATTTCCTTCTCAATTCTCTCAATGTACCTGCGGCAATTTTCAGGAAGGTCCTCATAATTCTTGATTCCGCGTATATTGCACTTCCAGCCCGGCATAACCTCAAGTACAGGTTTAGCCTTTTCAAGCAAATGCGTTACAGGGAAATCCTTAGTAACCTTACCGTCTATTTCATATCCTACACAGATTGGAATCTCATCAAGATAACCGAGAACATCAATAACCGTAAGTGCAACCTGCGTTGTTCCCTGCATTCTCACACCGTAGCGTGTTGCGACTGCGTCAAACCAGCCCACTCTTCTCGGTCTTCCGGTTGTAGCTCCGAATTCGCCCTTGTCGCCTCCGCGTCTTCTCAGCTCATCAGCCGCATCATCAAATATTTCGCTGACAAATGCTCCGCCGCCGACTGCTGATGAATATGCCTTGACAACCGTAATTACATCCTTAATCTCTGCTGCAGGGATGCCTGCACCTATCGCTCCATAAGCCGCAAGTGTGGATGAGGAGGTAACCATCGGATAAATTCCGTGGTCAGGGTCCTTTAATGCACCAAGCTGTCCCTCAAGAAGAATATTTTTGCCGTCCCTTATGGCATCATGGAGAAATGTTGAAACATCGCCCACATACGGAGCAATCATATCCCTGTACGAAAGAAGGAGCTTAAACGTCTCATCCGCATCAATAAGAGGCTTATGGTATAAATGCTCCAGTAAAATATTCTTGTACTCTACAACACGGTCAACCTTTTCACGAAGAAGTGCTTCATCAAATAACTCACTTACCTGAAAACCTACCTTAGCGTATTTATCTGAATAAAACGGAGCAATTCCCGACTTTGTAGAACCAAAGGCCTTACCTGCAAGCCTTGCCTCCTCGTATGTATCAAAGTCAACATGGTATGGCATCATAATCTGTGCCCTGTCAGAAACCAATATCTTCGGCATTGGAACGCCCTGATCGGTAAGTGCCTTAATCTCGTTTAACAAATACGGAATATTAAGTGCAACTCCGTTACCGATAACACTTGTTGTATGATTATAAAAAACTCCTGACGGAAGTAAATGCAGCGCAAATCTTCCATAATCATTTATGATGGTGTGTCCCGCATTGCTTCCACCCTGAAATCTTACAATAATATCTGACTCCTCCGCCAACATATCGGTGATTTTGCCCTTGCCTTCATCACCCCAGTTAGCACCTACGATTGCTCTAACCATAAAGTCCTCCATTTCTGATTATCAAAAACTTATGTAACATTGCCATTTTGGCAACGCAAACAGTATAACACAAAACAGTAGATATGTAAAATCATTACTTTTATTTTCAATATTTAAGTACGAACTTCTCAATTGCATCCGCCACTCCATCCTCATCATTTGTAAGCGTGACATAATCTGCAACAGCCTTTACATCAGCGTTGGCATTACCCATGGCAACACCCATACCGGAATACATCAGCATTGTGGTGTCATTGTAGTTATCACCAAATGCCATTACCTCGCTCATATCATATCCTTGTTTTTCAATAAATTCCTTCAGGGAATTTCCCTTGTCGACTCCGTACGGCATTATTTCAAGGAATACTCCTTCGGAACGGCAGACCGTTGCAAGACTTCCCACACTCCTTTGAACCTGCTCCGCTATTGAAGCGATATAATCCGGTTTGCCCTGCATAAGGAATTTACCCACCTTAAAATCGAGGTTGCTGCTTAAATCCTCAACCTCACAAAGAGTAAGATTATTAAGCATTGCACCCCTTATGACGCCCTCATCAGCCGCGTTTTCCGTTAGGAGCATATTACCCCTGTACGTCATAACAATCGCATCATCATATGACTTAATAATTCTGCACAGCTCATATTTTACAGAATCATCTATACATGAATCAAACACTACCTCATTTGTCCTTAAATCCACAATCTGACCGCCGTTATAACAAAGCAGATATCCTCCGTCCTCATTAAGCTTAAGCTCCCTTGCATATCTTTCTGCTCCGCAGTACGGACGTCCGGAAGCAATTATTATTTCCGTTCCCCTGCTTTTTGCCTCATTAATTGCCTTTTTAGTCCGCGCGGTAATGTCTTTTTGGCTGTTTACCAAGGTTCCGTCTATATCAATCGCAATAACCTTTATCATTTATAAAATCCCCCCTGAAA
>CAYOHM010000026.1:0-22322 GCA_964403785.1 uncultured Alistipes sp. | reverse complement strand
GTACCGGCGGCGAACAATTACCGCATAATCGCACCTATATGCCTGCACCCGCCTTGGTTTCACAATAACTTACAATACTACATTCTTACAATATCATACTTTTATAATACCAATAGATTCATTTTTGTCAATACTATTTAATACCGGTATTAGTTTTAATATGGAAAAAATCGTCGAATTTTGCTAGAATCACTATGATACTATGTGTAAGTTTTACATTCGGCTATGGCTTATGTTTATTGAAGGGAGAAAGTAATGACTGTTAAGGATTGTTATGACAAGCTCCATGGAAATTATGAAGATGTTCAGGAAAGGTTCCTGGAGGATAAGAGAATTAAGAAATTTTTATTTTTGTTTTTAAACGATGAACATTTTGATAAACTTGGCGAATCAATGAAAAACCAGGATTGGAATGAGGCCTTCTTAAATGCTCATACGCTCAAGGGAGTGTGTGCCAATCTGTCACTATCGTATCTTCTGGATGAGGTGAAAATCCTTACAGAGCTGCTAAGGGGCGGAAACGGCTCGGACGAGGCCAATGAGAGCTACGAGAGAGTAAAGGATGCTTATGTTTTGACAAGAGATGCCATTGAGGAGTTAAAGAATAATGAATAAAGGAAATAAGCTTGATGCTGACCAGAAGCTGGAGATTGATGCCGGAATAGCTGCAGGACTTGATGTATCCTGCTATGCCAAACCTGAATTTATGGCAATCCAGATGCACCAGATACGGCTTGGTCTGGAGGCAGGGCTGGATGTAAGTGTTTATGCCATTCCTGAGTATGACTGGTTCCAGATGGAGGAAATCAGAGAAGGCATGCAGGAGGGCGTTAATTATTTATTGTACGCCAGTCCGGCGATTGCTTATGATAAGATGCGTGAAATCCGCAAGGGTCTTAGAGATGGAATAGATTTATCCGGTTTTGCAAACCTTAATGCGGGTATTCTTAAACAACTGAGAAAGTCCATTGTGGCAAAGGTTTCCATCATAGACTACATCAATGAAGGGTATGTGGAGGAACAGCTTGAGGAGATACGTCACGCACTGGAGAGAGGACTTCCTATCAGAAAGTATCTGAGCAAGGAATTCCGCGGAGTGGCTATCAGGGAGATATGGAAGGGCCTTGAGGATGGTATAGACCCGTCCGTTTACGTTTCCATAGACTATGATTGGAAGCAGATGAGGGAAATACGTCTGGGTCTTGAACACCAGATTGATGTAAGCCAGTATATAAACAGTCTTTTTGCATGGCAGCAGATGAGGGAAATACGTCTGGGTCTTGAGGAGGGACTTGATATTACTCCATACCGCAGCTTTATGTATGTGGCTGCCGATATGAAGAGAATACGTGAAGAACTTTCTTCAGGTATTTTGGAACATATAATCAAAGAATACACTGATGAGAAGGCTGACAATCAAAAAATTGCAGTTTATATAAGCAGTGATGAAATGGAGGCAAGCATTGAGATTCAATGCGGCAGGGAGGATTTTGTCAGCAGCGACGAGATTTTAGAAGCATTGAAAAAAAATGGTGTCAAACAGGGAATTTTGAAGGAGGATATCGAGCAGCTTGTCAAGGACAGAAAATATCGAGTGACTGTTCTGGCTGCCAGAGGAAAGCGGCCGGTACAGGGTAAGGACGGCTGGTATGAATATTTTTTCAACACTGAGGTGGATTCAAGTCCCAAGGTGCTTGAGGATGGCTCTGTGGATTATACCGATGTAAAAAGCTTTGAAACGGTGGAAAACGGACAGAAAATTGCGTTTTACCACACAGCCGAGTATGGAACCGGAGGATATACCGTGACGGGTAGGTTCTTACCATCCAAAAAGGGCAAAGAGCAGAGCGTTTTGACAGGCAGGGGCTTTCACAGTCTTACGGACGGCAGAACCTATGTTTCCCTGATGGCAGGGAAAATCCAGCTAATGGAAGATAACAGAATCGAAATTACCAGACTGTGCGTTTTGGACGAGGTTACGCTTGCTACCGGAAATGTTGATTTTGAGGGAAGTATTTTAGTAAGGGGTGACGTTGGAAGCGGTGTGGTTATCCACGCTACGGAGGATATTATTGTTAATGGTTTTGTGGAATCTGCAAAGCTTAGCTGCGGGGGAGATATATTCCTAAGAAGCGGTGTTCACGGAGCAGGAGCCGGAATCATTGAGGCAGGCAGAAAGGTGGCAGGTAATTTCTTTGAGTATGCCCAGATAGTGTCGGGGGGAGATATAGAGGCAAATTACTGTCTGAACTGCGATTTGGAGGCGGCAGAATGGATTCTTATCCATGGCGTAAAGGGAACGCTTGCCGGAGGAACTGCCAGAGCCGGAAAGGGAGTAAAGTCATATAACATAGGAAATCGTGCAAAGCTTCCGACCGTTCTGCGTCTGGGTGTGAATGAGGATTTAATAAAAAGCAGGCAGGAGGCAGAATTTAAAATCAGTGAGGTTGGCAGGGAACTGGTAATTCTTGAAAATGCGTATGCGGGATTTCAGAATAAATACGCACCCGAGGTTAGAAATGCAATGGATATGTATATTAAAATCGAGAATGCACTTTATACAAAGCAGCTGGAACTGGATGGCTACAAAAATGCTTTGAAGCAGTATGACCTGACTGCGGAGAGAATGGCTGATGCCAGAGCTGTCGTTAAGGGCAGTCTTTACGAAGGGACAACGATATACATTAATGATAACAAGCTGTATGCATGCAGTGTCAGGGATGTAACTGTAAAAAGCATGCAGGACAGGATTGTATTGGAACCGAATTAATGGTTTTTTGAAGGGAGTAATGTTCAGATGAAAATACTGGTAGTTGATGATGCCCAGGTAAATCGTGAGATACTTGCGGATTTGCTTGAGGAAGATTATGACATTGAAATGGCAGAAGACGGAGAGATTGCGCTTGATATTTTGGAAAAAAATAAAGAAAAAATATCGGCAGTTCTTCTGGACCTTCATATGCCAAAGCTTGACGGCTATGCTATGCTCGATGAAATGAAAAAACGAGGCTTTATGAAGAAAACCCCGGTTTTGATTATAAGTGCGGAGGAGGCTATGAATGCCGAGAACAAATGTCTTGAGCTCGGAGTGGCGGACTTTATCCACAGACCATTTGCTGCACCGATTGTAAGGAACCGTGTCAAAAATGCCATTGCACTATATTCCTACAAAAATCATTTGGAGGAAAAGGTTGAGGAACAGGTAAAGCTGCTGAAGAAGCAGTTTGAAGTTTTAAAATTACAGAAGGCAGAGCTCAAGAAGAATAATGAAAGAATTATTGAGATTCTGGCAAATGTTGTGGAAAACCGTAATCTGGAGAGTGGCCAGCATATTAAGAGGGTTAAGGGCTTTACAAAGATTCTTGCCTATCATGTAATGGAAAGCTATCCGGAGTACAATCTGGATGAAAATATGATAGAGAAGATAGTTACTACAAGCTCACTGCATGATGTAGGTAAAATCGCAATAACCGATAAGATACTGTTAAAGCCGGGTAGACTTACACCGGAGGAATTTGAATACATGAAATCCCATACCACCAGGGGCTGTGAAATTATCAACGGTATTGAGGGAATTTGGGATGATGATTATCGCAAAATCTGCTATGAAATCTGCCGGCATCATCATGAGAGGTATGACGGCAAGGGTTATCCTGACGGCTTAAAGGGCGAGGAGATTCCGATTTCTGCACAGATTGTTTCGGTGGCTGATGTGTATGATGCATTGGTATGTGAGCGTGTTTATAAAGAGGCTATTCCTAAGGAAAAGGCATACCATATGATTCTTCAGGGTGAATGTGGAGTATTTTCACCTAAGATTATGGAGTGCTTCCGTAAATCAAAGGACGAATTTGAAAAGCTGGCGGATGAAATATAATACGGATTTTTGTGCGAAATAGGGGGAATCAGCATGAAAAAAAGTTTGGGATGGATGAAACTTTATTTTATAGGTGTGCTTATATTTTGCGTTGTTGTAGTTTGTACAATGGTTGTGGCTATCAATAATGTCAGTAAAACCACTATAAATAAAGTCAGTACAATCTATATGAATGAGATGAGTACACAGCTCCAGAACCATTTCAATTCCATAATTGAGCTTAGAATGGATATGGTCGAGGGTATTATAAAGCATAATCCGCCGGAATCCTTTACGCAATACAGTGAGGAAATGCTTGAAATGCTCAAGGATGAGGCAATAACCAGAAATTTCAGCTTCCTTGGTCTTTATACCACGGAGGGCGATATTGATGTTATTTATGGTTCGCCGATTGAAATCAGAGGTGATGAGGCTTTTTTGAATTCCCTGAACCAGGATAACAGCAAAATCGCCAGAGCAACGGATGAGTCGGGCAATCAATTACTGATAATGGGTATCTCCACCAGCTATCCTATGGAGGACGGAGTTACCTGTACTGCGCTGATTGCAGGAATTGATTTGCAGAATATCGGTTATTCGATGGAGCTTATGGGTGATGATTCGCTGTGCTATGCACATATCATTAATAAAAACGGTGATTTTATAATTCGTACCAATAAGACGGAATATATCACGGAGGATAATTATTTCGATTATCTGCTTCAATGCAACAGTCAGGAGCCGATTGAGGAGATTGTTGACAAGGCGAAGGAGAGCGTTGAAAACGGTGAGGAATATTCTGCCACCATTATATCAGATATCGGAAACGGGGACGAACGCAGAAGTGTATTTTTTGCACCGCTGTCCCATTCTGAATGGTATCTGGTATGCGTAATGTCACGGGGAACCCTGGATGAGGTGGTGCAGTCACAGTCCTATTACAGGATAGGTATATCCAGTATTTCTGTTTTGGCGATAATGATTATGCTGCTGTGCTATTTCTTAGTATATTATCGTGAAAGCACCAATCAGATGAAGCGCCTGGAGCAGGCGCAGGCTGCGGCTGACAGTGCAAATATGGCTAAGAGCAGATTCCTTTCAAATATGAGCCATGACATTCGTACGCCGCTTAATGCCGTTATAGGAATGACGATGATTGCCAAAAAGAATATTACTGATACGGATAAGGTGCAGTATTGTCTGGATAAGATTATGGTATCCGGCAAACATTTGCTGGGGCTTATTAATGATATCCTGGATATGTCCAAAATAGAAAGCGGCAAAATGACGCTGAATATGACAGTGGTGTCAATAAGAGAGGTGCTTGATGACATTGTGACGGTGATTCAGTCACAGGTTGATGAGAAAAAACAGAATTTTGACATTAATATCAGTTCAATTCAGAGTGAATGGGTGTATTTTGATGCAGTAAGGCTTAATCAGGTATTTATGAACCTTATCTCCAATGCGCTTAAATTCACGCCGGAGGGTGGAACGGTTGACGTGACTTTGACACAGGAGGATTCACCGAAGGGTGAGGATTATGTGCGTACAAATTTCTGGGTTAAGGATACCGGTATCGGAATGTCACAGGAATTTCAGAAGAAGGTTTTTGAATCCTTTGCCAGAGAGGATGACCTGCGCATACAAAAGATAGAAGGCTCGGGTCTGGGAACAGCCATTACCAAGCACATTGTTGATATGGCACAGGGCACGATTGAGGTAAAGAGTGAGCTTAACAAAGGAACGGAATTTCATGTTGTTTTGGATATGAAGCGCGCACAGGGCATAAATAACGATACTGCTGAAAATGGTGAGCACCTGCAAACGGAAAATGAAGGCGCTGTTGATTTTACGGGCAGAAGGCTTCTTATAGCTGAGGATAGTGAGGTGAACTGGGAGATTGCAGATGAACTGCTTTCAGACGCGGGCTTTACTGCTGAATGGGCACAGGGCGGACAGATATGTGTTGAAAAGTTCAGTAATTCACAGCCGGGATATTATGACGCAATCCTGATGGATTTGCGTATGCCGGGGATGAATGGTATAGATGCCACGGTGGCAATAAGGGGCTTAGAGCGTGAGGATGCAAAGAGTGTTCCTATTATTGCAATGACGGCGGATGCTTTTGAGGAGGACGCAAGGAGATGTTTAGCCTGCGGTATGAATGCACATACCTCCAAGCCTTTAAATATGAACAAGCTCCTGCAGCTCCTGCGAAAGTACATAAAATGATTAAGTTTTAATTGTTTGAGAATACATCAGCAACCTCGCTGATGGTTATGTAGGCATGCGGGTCAATCTCTCTTACGATATCCTTCATTTTGGTTACCTGAAATCTGTTGACAACAAAATAAACAACGGTTTTATTGGAATTGGAATATCCGCCGACGGCATCTATTTTAGTTGTGCCGGTTTCAAATGCGGATGACAGCTCCCGACAGATTTCATCCGGTTTATTTGTAATAATCATAGCACTTTTGGCTCTGTCTAAACCTTCCACAAGGAAGTCAATCGTTTTTAGAGCTGCCATATATGTAACGATGGAGTAGAGAGGCAGTATCCAGCTATGTAAAACAATTCCGCAGATAATATACAGAACCAGATTATATGCCATTACAAAGGTACCAACTGTAATCCCTAACCGCTTGGCAAATATGACCGCCATTACCTCTATTCCGTCCATTGCACCGCCATTTCTTATTGCAAGACCGCTTCCGATGCCGGAGATTATTCCGCCGAACACGGCACACAGGAACAGGTCAGTTCCTGCAATGGGTGAAGCAATGCTGACATCTACTGTAAATACATCCGTTATAAGATATGCAACAAGTGAGTATATAAATACGGTGTATATTGCGCAGAAGGTAAAAAGCTTTCCCTGCTTTTTAAGACCATATAAAAACAGTGGGATATTAAGCAGCAGCAGACATAAGGATAAAGAAATGCCTTTTGGAGTAATCTGTGCAATCAGCATGGACGTACCGGAAATCCCACTGTCATACAGGTCAACGGGATTTAGGAAAATAGTGATTCCTATGGCATTTATAATTCCGGCGAGTGTGAGCATAAATATTTTCTTTTTCAATATAGGACCTCCTTGACTTATTATTGATTTTGCTGCAGCCATCTAAGCGCCATATATGCGTAGACGGCACTTCCTTTATATAAAACGCTGTCATCAAAACGGACCTTTGAATTATGCTGGCCGTAGATATAACCCTCATTTATGCTGCCTGCTGTAATATATAGGCTTACGGCAGGAACCTTATGACTTACAAATGCAAAGTCCTCACTGCCGCCGCCCTTTTTATTGCCGGTTATTTCTGACATATTTATGACAGCTTCTTTATCCAATTCCTGCATTATATTCAGTGTATCTTCAGCTAATTTATCATCAATTATCATGGACGGGCAAAAGTCAGAGAAGGAAACCTCTGCCCTGCAGCGCATTGCAGATGCAATTCCACCGGAAATTTCGGACATTCTCTGTTTTATCTGTTCTCCAACCCTTCCCTGTGGGTCCATTGTGCGTATGGTTCCCCACATTTGTGCAGTTTCAGGAAAAACATTTGAGGTATTGCCTGCCTGAAATCTGCATGTAGTTAATACAGCATATTCACCGGGTGTTATTTCACGGCTGTTAATCTCCTGCAGTGCAAGATGAATCTGAGCTGCGGCAGTTATGGCATCTATGGACATATCAGGCATGGAGCCATGACCGCTTTTACCTGTCACTGTGATATGGTATTGCTCACAGGAGGCTGTTGAAATGCCGCCGCACGGAATCATAAGCATACCGGAGGGCATTGGAACACCTGCAACAACATGAAGCATAAAAGCTGCATCCACAATCGGGTTTTCAAGCAGACCGTTTTCAATCATATCTTCGGAGCCCTGAAAAATCTCTTCAGCAGGCTGGAATTCTAATTTGACGGTGCCGGCGATTTCATTCTCGTGCTGCTTTAACAAGCGTGCAGCACCAAGCAGCATGGCAGTATGCATATCATGTCCGCAGGCATGCATTTTGCCGTTGGTTTTACTCTTGTAGTCCACATCTGCCTCCTCCTGTATCGGAAGGGCATCCATGTCGCTGCGTAAAAGAATTGTCCTGCCGCTGTTTTTTGCGCCGATTGTGGCAACAAGTCCTGCTTTCCCCAATTCACACACATCATATCCCATCTGTTCAAGCCTGGATTTTACATAGGGCTTGGTGAAAACCATATCAAAGCCCAGCTCAGGATGCTCATGAAGCTCATGCCGGATTTGAACCAATTCACTTTGAAGCTCCTGCGCCTCCTGCAATAATAAGTTAGGTTCCATAATATGTCCTTTCCATAAAAAAATTACATACTTTAGACTAGAATAACTTATAGTATAGTATAATTCAAGAAAATTATAACTGTTAATAATAAAAATTTATGATATAATACTTCGGGAATAAGCAATTTAAAACTTCTTGGAGGGAAACAAATGACAAATACTGAGTTGATAGTAAAATTAAGAAATATGGCCGGAGCATATACGATTTATTCTGAGGCAACACATATGCCGTATGTTGAATGTGAACCGGTTGATTTCTATGATTTAGCATACATTTTTGATAAAGAGGAGGATGCAGATGCTTTTGCACAAAAAATACGTGAAAAAGGCAATCAGGTGAGGACGGTGGAGCTTAATTCATTGGAAATTGAAGATGTACCGGGCAAAAAATTATACAGAAACCGCCTTCGTGAGCATCTTATGAAATTTCCTACGATAGGTCTTAATGCCGTATGCTACAAAGCACAGGATGATGAGCCTGCAGTTCTTAAATTAAGCGATGTTCTGCCCAAGGAGGTAAGGCAAAGGGTTGACAGCGAGGTTGATGAATCATCCGGACTTAAGCTTACAGGTATTTATTATGCACAGTATCTTCATGGAAAAGAACGTGAAATGAGTGTGCTGAGAGATTTGTCGGAGGAATTTTGCAGCAATTTAACAAATGCGCTATTATACATGCCTGTGGCACCGAATGAGGAACATCTTAGTGATGAAAAGCTTGATATTACAAAATGCGATTTGCCATGTATTACGCTTAAAAATGCGGATGAGGACAGGACAGTGAATTTTCTTGCACTTTTTACAGGTATGGACGAGGTGGCTGCTTACTGCAGGCATAACCCTGCCAAAACAAGGATTGCAAGGCTGTCACTTGAGGGAGCCTATAATCTGCTTCACGAGCCGATGGTTGGATGTATCATTGATCCTATGAGCATAAATATTCCTGTTCGCAGGGAGGATATACCTAAGCTTGTCGAGGCCGGCAAAAACAGAATATTAAGTTAGTATATTAAAGGAGTTTGTGTTTATGGGGAACAATGAATTTAAGCCGTATGTACCGGCGGACGCAGTTACACCTGAGATAACGGTTGCATCAGTGGTTATGGGTATAATCCTTGCAGTAGTATTCGGTGCAGCAAATGCTTATCTTGGTCTTAGGGTGGGAATGACTGTTTCGGCGTCAATCCCTGCAGCCGTTATTTCTATGGCTGTAATAAGAGTTATTATGAAGAAGGATTCCATTCTTGAAAGCAATATGGTGCAGACAATAGGCTCGGCAGGCGAGTCCCTGGCAGCCGGAGCAATCTTCACGCTCCCTGTTTTATTCCTTTGGGCGAAGGAAGGAGTAATGGAACAGCCAAGTCTTGCGGAAATTACGATTATAGCGCTTTGCGGCGGTGTGCTCGGAGTTCTTTTTATGGTGCCGCTTAGAAATGCGCTTATAGTAAGGGAACATGGAGTACTGCCATACCCAGAGGGTACAGCGTGTGCAGAGGTCCTGCTTGCAGGTGAGGAGGGAGGCTCAAGCGCCAAATCCGTATTCACAGGTATGGGCTTTGCAGCCGTATGCAAGTTTCTTGTTGACGGACTTGCAGTTATAGGTGGAGTTATTACAATTCCTGTCAGGGCATTAAAGACAGAATTTTCAGGTGAGGTATATCCTGCGCTTGTAGGCGTTGGCTATATATGCGGAGCTAAAATATCCTCCTACCTTTTTGCAGGCGGTATCATAGGCTGGTTTGTGCTGATTCCTGCAATCGTAACCTTTGGTGCGGATACAATACTTTATCCTGCCACGGATACCATTGCAAACGTGTATGCAAACGGAGGTGCCAGTGCAATATGGAGCAGCTATATACGATATATAGGTGCCGGTGCCGTGGCTGCCGGTGGAATCATAAGTCTTATTAAGACTTTTCCGATAATTATCAGAACCTTCAGGGATTCAATCGTCAGTATGAAGAATTCGGGCAGCAGGAGTACACTGAGAACGCAGCAGGATATCAGTATGAAGCTGATAGGTATCGGCGTTATTATTATGATTCTTGTTTTATGGGCGCTTCCGCAGATTCCTGTTTCACTTTTGGGAGCAGTTATCATTGTTGTATTTGGCTTCTTCTTTTCAACGGTTTCCTCAAGAATGGTCGGTCTTGTAGGCAGCAGTAACAACCCTGTTTCGGGTATGGCTATTGCAACCCTGCTTATTGCGGCGACACTGTTAAAGCTTACGGGGGATACCGGTGCACACGGAATGCAGGGTGCGATTGCAATCGGTTCGATTATTTGTATTATTGCAGCCATGGCGGGGGATACCTCACAGGACTTAAAGACGGGGTATATTCTTGGCGCCACACCGCGAAAACAGCAGATTGGTGAGCTGGTTGGTACATTTGTTTCTGCACTTACAATCGGAGGAGTGCTTATTCTGCTTGATAAGGCATGGGGCTTTGGAACTGAGCAGATTGCAGCGCCGCAGGCAACTCTTATGAAGCTCATAATCGAGGGAGTTATGGGAGGAAATCTTCCATGGGCACTTATATTTATAGGTGCATTTATTTCAATTGTTGTAGAAATACTCGGCATTGCGTCACTTCCGGTAGCGATTGGTCTTTACCTGCCTCTGGAGCTCAGCACAACAATTATGGCAGGAGGAGCAATCCGTTACATTGTTGATAAGAAAAAGAATAATGACAAGGAAAAAAATGCTGATGCCGGAGCCGGAATCCTTTTCTGCTCAGGTATGATTGCAGGTGAAGGCCTTGTGGGAATACTGCTTGCGGTATTTGCAGTATTGGGAATTGACAGCGCAATGAACCTGTCAGGAGTGATTAATACAGGAATGATTGGCGGAGCAATCCTTTTTATACTGATGCTTGTGCTGGTATTTAAGGTTGCACTTGGTGGAAAAGCAAATGCGCAAAAGTAAGAAAATAAGCCCAAATTATCTTGAGTTTGTGCCGGTGCACAATCCTGCGTTTAAAAGCGTAACGGATGAAAATGGGAATGTGACAATATTGCAGGAAAATAAGGGATTATTTTATTTCCTCACTCAAAAAATACTGGGTAAGCCCAGAATATCCCAGATACATCTTGATGAGATGGGTAATTTTATATGGCCGCTTATGGACGGCAGCAGAAGTATACTGCAGATTGCAGAGCTTGTAAGGGAAGAATTCGGGGAAAAGGCACAGCCTCTTTATGACAGGCTTGTAACATACATTGAAACTCTTAAGAAATATGGTTTTATTATATTGGAGATGTTAAATAATGACCCTTAAGGAATTAAAAGACAATCAGACTGCCAAAGTAACGGCAGTCGGCTCGGATGGCGCATTAAGGCAGCATTTTCTTGATATGGGAGTAATTCCGGGTGCATATATCAGCTTTGTTAAGCGTGCACCTATGGGAGACCCCATAGAATACCGCATTCATGGATATGAGCTTACGCTCCGTGTGGCGGATGCAGAGAAAATAGATTGTGAGCTGGTTGACGAAAAAATAATTGCTGATAAAGCCGTGAACGCTTTCTGCGGCGGCGAGGAGCATCCCGGACTGGGGGAGGGAGGACATTTTCACGACAAAGAAAATGAGAATCCTCTGCCGGAGGGAGAAACGATTACATTTGCACTTGTTGGTAACCAGAACTGCGGTAAGACTACGCTGTTTAACCAGCTTACCGGCTCCAACCAGCATGTCGGGAATTTCCCGGGTGTCACGGTTGACAGAAAGGATGGAGTGATACGCGGTTACGAGAATACACTTGTGACGGACCTTCCGGGAATATATTCAATGTCGCCTTACACCAGCGAGGAAATTGTTTCAAGAAATTTTGTACTTAACGAAAAACCTAAAGCAATAATAAATATTGTGGATGCAACCAACATAGAAAGAAACCTGTATCTTACAATGCAGCTTCTTGAAATGAATATTCCTATGGTTGTGGCACTTAATATGATGGATGAGGTGCGCGGCAACGGAGGCTATATTGATATTAACCAGATGGAGTCAATGCTGGGAGTTCCGGTTGTTCCGATTTCGGCGGCAAAGAATGAGGGTGTTGATGAGCTTATCAGCCATGCAATTCATGTGGCAAAATATCAGGAGGGTCCGACCAGACAGGATTTTTGTGATGAGAGTGACCATGACGGTGCAGTACACAGGTGTCTGCATGCGGTTGAGCATTTGATTGAGGACCATGCAAAACGCTCAGAAGTTCCCGTGAGATTTGCGGCAGGCAAGCTTATTGAGGGCGACAGGCTTATTCAGGACGCACTGGCACTGGATAACAATGAAACTGAGCTTTTGGAACATATTATTATCCAGCTTGAAAATGAACGCGGTCTTGACAGATGCGCGGCGATAGCGGATATGAGATATTCATTCATACATAAGGTATGTGACAGGGCGGTTAAAAAGCCTGCGGAGAGCAGGGAGCATTTAAGAAGCAGGAAGATAGACAGTGTGCTTACGGGAAAGTATACTGCAATACCTACGTTTATACTTATTATGGTAATGGTTTTTATTCTGACCTTTAATGTTGTGGGAGCATTTCTTCAGGAGCTGCTGGCTATGCTGATAGAATACATTACACGGGCGGTGGACTGCCTTCTTACAAGTGCGAATGTAAATGAGGCGCTTCACGGTCTTGTCATTGATGGTATATTTGCAGGTGTGGGAAGTGTGCTCAGCTTCCTTCCGATTATTGTTACATTGTTTTTCTTCCTGTCTATTTTGGAGGATTCCGGATATATTGCAAGAGTTGCCTTCTTTATGGATAAGCTGCTTCGTAAAATCGGACTTTCGGGAAGAAGTATAGTGCCGATGCTTATAGGCTTCGGCTGTACCGTACCTGCTGTTATGGCTACGAGGACACTTCCGAGTGAGAGGGACCGAAGGATGACGATTCTTATGACGCCGTTTATGAGCTGCACGGCAAAGCTCCCTATATACGCATTTTTTGTAAATGTATTTTTTAAGGAGCATAGCGGAATAATAATGGCAGGACTTTATTTTCTGGGAATAGCAGTGGGTATTCTTGCCGCATTCCTTTACAAGGGTACTATTTTTAAGGGTGAGGCTGTTCCGTTTGTTATGGAGCTTCCTAATTACAGACTTCCGGGCATTAAAAACGTAATTCGGCTTTTATGGGAAAAAGCAAAGGACTTTTTGCAGAGGGCGTTTACGATTATTCTTGTGGCAACGGTGGTGGTCTGGTTCCTGCAAAGCTTTGATATAAGGCTTAATTTTGTGGAGGATTCCGCAGACAGTATTCTGGCTATGATATCAAGTTTTTTGGTGCCGCTTCTTAAGCCTGTCGGAATGGGTGACTGGAGAATTTGTACCTCACTTATCAGCGGGGTAATTGCTAAAGAAAGCGTTGTTTCAACAATGGAGATACTATTTGATGAGGGAGTGGGCTCGGCAGTTTCAAGCCTTACTGCTGCTTCAATGCTCGTATTCAGCCTGCTTTATACACCATGTATAGCAGCAGTATCTTCGATTAAGCGTGAACTCGGCGCGAAATGGGCAGCAGGTGTGGTAATCTGGCAGTGCACCCTGGCATGGGTGGCAGCCTTTATTGTACATTTAATCGGTATTATTTGTTTTAGTTAAGGAGAATGTTTATGAAAAGAAAAATATTTATGGCAGTATTAGCGGCGGCAGCTTTAGGACTTGCAGCCTGCGGCAACGATTTAAATCAGGCTGAAAACAGTACACAGTCGGAGCAGACACAGACCGAGGCAAGTGCATACGAAGATGCGGTTGCAGTATTAACCTTTGTCTGGGATAAGTCGGCAAAGGAATTTCCGGTGTATGGCGGAGATATAAATAATGCAGTTGAAGGCGCTCCGGGCAGTATTGATTTAACACAGACGGATATTCTTGTAAATTCACTTCTGATTCCTGAGGATTTGCAGGCAAATATAACGGATGCAGCCAGTCTTATCCATATGATGAATGCCAATACCTTTACAAGCGCAGCGCTTAAGGTGAGTGATATAAGCACACAGGATGCGGCATCAAAGCTTAAGGATTCATTCCTTAATACACAATATATGTGCGGCTTTCCAGATAAGCTTGTAATTGTTACAACAGGTGATTACGTTGTCTATGCATTCGGTAATGAAGAGGCAGTTGATGAATTTAAGACAAATGCACAGACGCTTGAAAATGCTGAGCTTGTAGTTGAACAGTATCTTGAATAAAATACCGTAGGAGAGGGCGTATGCTTTTTTCAAGTATTACATTTTTGTTTTATTTTCTGCCATTGGTTATGATGATTTATATGGCTGCCCCGGGAAAGCTAAAAAATACGGTGCTGGTATTGGCAAGTCTTTTTTTCTATGCCTGGGGTGAGCCGGTATATGTCATTTTGATGCTGGCAGCGATTCTCATAGGATATATATTTGGCATACTTATCGAAAAATTCAAAACCCACAGGGTGAAATGCTGCTTTGAAGCATTAGCTGTTGTTATTAGTCTGGGGGTTCTTGGGTACTTTAAGTATGCTGATTTTTTTATAGCTAATTTTAACAAAGCCACGGGTCTTAATGTGCCATTTTTAAATGTGGCACTGCCAATCGGAATAAGCTTTTATACATTTCAGCTCTTAAGCTATATTATTGATGTGTCAAGGAAAAATACAGCGGCACAAAAAAATATCATCAAGCTTGCTGCCTATATTTCTATGTTCCCTCAGCTTATTGCAGGTCCGATTGTAAGGTATTCGGATATTGAAAAACAGCTTGATGACAGGAAAATAAATGCAGAAAAAATGTCAAACGGCATAAGAAGATTTGCAATAGGCTTAGGCAAAAAGGTGATTCTTGCAAATTCCTTGGGTGAGCTTGTAGAATTGTATTCGTCATCCGATGAAAAATCCATATTGTTTGCATGGATATATGCTTTTTCAATCACTCTGCAGATATATTTTGATTTTTCGGGTTACAGTGATATGGCGATTGGTCTTGGCAGCATGCTCGGATTCGATTTTCCTGAAAACTTCAGATACCCGCTGATATCACAAAGCGTTGCTGAATTTTGGAGAAGATGGCATATCACCCTCGGAAGCTGGTTTAGGGATTACCTGTATATTCCGCTTGGCGGCAACAGGGTGTCGTTTGCAAGATGGATATTAAACATCCTGATTGTCTGGGCAGCAACGGGCTTATGGCATGGCGCAAGCTGGAATTTTGTAATCTGGGGACTTTATTTCGCATTTTTCCTTGTAATAGAAAAGAAGTGGCTTAAAAAATATTTAGAAAAAGCAAAAGTGCTTAATCATATTTATCTTGTATTGGTTATAGTGATAAGCTTTGTAATATTTGACAATGATTTAAGCGCTGCGCTTGAAAATATAAAAATTATGTTTGCAGGCGGACATGTAAAGCTGTATACTCCGGAAAATATTTTTGCCATAAGAGATTATCTGGGAGTGATTATATTGGGCGTTATCGGTGCAACAAATCTTCCGGTGATGCTTGTAAAGAAAATAAGCCGTAATTTAAAGGGACATTTGGTATTAAATGTACTGGAACCGGTATTTGTTGCGGCCCTTCTGGTGATTTCGGTATCGTTTTTGATAAATGGCTCTTTTAACCCTTTTATGTATTTTCGATTTTAGGTGGTTGTATGAGTGATAATAAAAGAAATATTGCAAATATAACAGTCGGTGTGCTGTTTATTATTGGAATGATGCTTTGGAGTATATTTAAGCCCGATACGGATATTTCACAAAGCGAGAGAAGGCATCTTGCACAAAAACCGCAATTTAGCATAAACAGTGTGTTTACAGACACAGCAAAAGATACCTTTATGGAGGCATTTGAAAAATATGCCGCAGACCAGTTTGCACTGCGTGATGAATTCAGGACGATAAATTCTGCATTTTCAACATATATCCTTGGGAAAAAGGAAGTAAATGACCTATATGTTTCAAACGGATATATTGTTAAAATTCAGCGCAGCATTAACGAAGAGTCAGTTGTCTGGTCGCTGGATAGATTAGGATATATTAATGAACGGTATCTGGGCAGCAGCAATGCTTATTTTGCCATAATTCCGGACAAGGGATATTATGTGGGCGATGCCTCATATCCGGGAATCGATTATGATGAGTTCGTAAGCAGCTTCAGGAAAGAAACAGACCAATATGCCGAGTATATAGATTTGAGCAGGGCTCTATCGTCTGCCTCCTACTATTTTACGGATACTCACTGGAAACAGGAGGAATTGTATAGTGCAGCCCAAATTATCTCAAATAAAATGGGAAATGAATATGATTTTAAATTCACGGAAAATGAGCTTGACGGAGCTTTTAAGGGAGTTTATTACGGTCAGCTTGCATTGCCCTTAAAGACGGACAGGATAAAATATCTGACAGGAGATTATCTGGATAGCTTAATAGTCAAATGCTATGATTCAGGAAGTGAAGAGGAAATGGGAATATATGATTTTGATAAGGCAGAGGGAGCTGATAGGTATGAGTTCTTTCTATCAGGCTCAAAGTCACTAATCACCATAGAAAATCCCCAAGCCGTTTCAGATAAGGAATTAGTGATTTTCAGGGATTCCTTCGGCAGCAGTATTGCACCTCTTTTGTCAGGAAATTATAAGAAAACAACATTGATAGATATCAGATATATAAATCCTTCGTTCTTAGGCAGATTCGTGGAATTTGAGGGCGCTGACGTGCTGTTTTTATACTGTGAGGAGGTACTTAATAACAGCGTGGGGCAATTTATAAAATAGATACAGGTGTGCTTCATAGCACCATAAAATAAAAAATACGGAAACTCAAGCGGTGTATATTGAAAATTACCAGATTTATAGGTAAAATATATATAGTTGTGTTCTAATTAAAATTTAATTAGCGGAGGAAATACTATGTCTCAGAGAACAGATATCCATAAGGTACTGATTATTGGCTCGGGTCCCATAATTATCGGACAGGCGTGTGAATTTGACTATTCAGGTACACAGGCGTGTAAGGCACTTCGTAATCTTGGTTATGAAATCGTGCTCGTAAACTCTAATCCTGCAACAATTATGACTGACCCTGAAATTGCGGATGTAACTTACATTGAAGCTCTTAATGCGGAAAGGCTGGAGCAGATTATCGCAAAGGAAAGACCGGATGCACTTTTGCCCAACCTCGGCGGACAGTCCGGACTTAATTTATGTTCGGAGCTTGCCAAATCCGGAGTACTTGAAAAGTACGGCGTACAGGTAATCGGTGTACAGGTTGATGCTATCGAACGTGGAGAGGACCGCATTGAGTTCAAGAAAACAATGGAGTCCCTCGGAATTGAAATGGCAAAAAGTGAGGTTGCATACAGTGTTGATGAAGCTAAGGCAATCGCCGATAAGCTTGGATATCCTGTGGTGCTGCGTCCTGCGTATACAATGGGAGGTACCGGCGGAGGTATCGTATATAATGTTGAAGAACTGGAGAAGGTTTGTGCGCGTGGTCTTCAGGCAAGCCTTGTGGGGCAGGTTCTTGTTGAGGAGTGCGTTATAGGCTGGGAAGAGCTTGAGCTTGAGGTTGTCCGTGATAAGGACAACAATATGATTACAGTATGCTTCATAGAAAATATTGACCCTATGGGCGTTCATACCGGTGATTCCTTCTGTGCGGCACCTATGCTTACGATTTCAAAGGAGGTTCAAAAGCGCCTTCAGGAAAAATCCTACAAAATCGTAGAGGCTATACAGGTAATCGGCGGAACCAATGTTCAGTGGGCACATGACCCTAAGACGGACCGTGATATCATTATTGAGATTAATCCGAGAACTTCACGTTCCTCAGCACTTGCTTCAAAGGCAACGGGCTTTCCTATTGCGCTTGTTTCGGCAAAGCTTGCAACAGGACTTACGCTGGCTGAACTTCCTTGCGGCAAGTACGGTACTCTTGATAAATATGTTCCTGACGGAGATTATGTAGTTATAAAATTTGCCCGCTGGGCATTTGAAAAGTTCAAGGGCGTTGAAGATAAGCTTGGAACACAGATGCGTGCAGTCGGTGAGGTTATGAGCATCGGCAAAAATTTCAAGGAGGCATTCCAGAAGGCTGTCAGAAGTCTTGAGAAGGGCAGATACGGACTTGGCTATGTAAGTAATTTTAATGAACTTTCCAAGGATGAATTAATGCAGAAGCTCATATTCCCTTCAAGCGAGAGATACTTCATTATTTATGAGGCTCTGCGCAAAGGAGCTTCGGTAGAAGAAATTCATAATATTACCAAGATTAAGGCATATTTTTTGGAGCAGATGAAGGAATTGGTTGAGGAGGAAGAAAAAATCGCTTTATCAAAGGGAAGTCTTCCTGCTGATGATATACTGATTCAGGCTAAGAAGGACGGCTTCTCAGATAAGTACCTCGGTAAGATTTTAAACGTAC
This sequence comes from uncultured Alistipes sp., assembly GCA_964403785.1. Classification (GTDB taxonomy): domain Bacteria; phylum Bacillota; class Clostridia; order Lachnospirales; family Lachnospiraceae; genus MGBC120314. The sequence continues at coordinate 3,744 of CAYOHM010000026.1, read as the reverse complement.
CGGAAGCATCGGTTCGAAGCAGGCGTATTGAGCTGGGAATGGAGCAGGCTTGGGAAGGTGTGCATGTAAGCGGCACACAGGACAGCGCATATTACTATTCTACATATAATGCAGAGGATAAGAATCCTGTTTCAAATGGAAAGCAAAAGATTATGATTCTTGGAGGAGGTCCGAACCGTATAGGTCAGGGTATAGAATTTGATTATTGCTGTGTACACGCGTCATTGGCACTTAAGAAGCTTGGCTTTGAAACGATTATTGTAAATTGTAATCCTGAAACTGTGTCAACAGATTATGACACATCAGATAAATTATACTTTGAACCTTTAACACTTGAGGATGTACTCAGTATTTATAAAAAGGAACAGCCGGTTGGAGTTATTGCACAGTTCGGAGGACAGACACCGCTTAATCTGGCAGCGGACCTTGAGAAAAACGGAGTTAGGATTCTGGGAACTTCTCCGGCAGTTATTGACCTTGCAGAGGACAGAGACAGGTTCCGTGCAATGATGGATAAGCTTGAAATTCCAATGCCTGAATCAGGAATGGCGGTAACTGTTGAGGATGCTCTTGAAATTGCAGAAAGAATAGGCTATCCGGTTATGGTTCGTCCTTCCTACGTTCTTGGCGGACGCGGTATGGAGGTTGTGCATAACTCAAAGGCTATGGTCGGATATATGGAGGCAGCAGTTGGTGTTACGCCTGACCGCCCGATTCTTATTGACCGTTTCCTTAACCATGCGACAGAGTGTGAGGCAGATGCAATCTGTGACGGAACGCATGCCTTTGTTCCTGCCGTAATGGAGCATATTGAGCTTGCAGGCGTGCACTCGGGTGACTCGGCATGTATCATTCCTTCAAAGCATTTAAGTGATGAGAATGTTAAGACGATAAAAGAATACACAAGAAGAATTGCAGAAGAAATGCATGTAGAAGGACTTATGAATATGCAGTATGCGATAGAGAACGGTAAAGTATATGTCCTTGAGGCAAATCCTAGGGCTTCGCGTACCGTACCTTTGGTATCCAAGGTATGTAATATCCGTATGGTTCCTTTAGCAACGGATATAATGACAATGAAGCTTACGGGAAGAAAATCTCCGGTTCCTGAGCTTAAGGAGCAGGATATACCGTACTATGGCGTTAAGGAATCCGTATTCCCATTTAATATGTTCCCTGAGGTTGACCCGGTACTTGGACCGGAAATGCGCTCCACGGGAGAGGTACTCGGATTATCCGAGAACTGGGGTGAATCGTTTGTGAAAGCACAGGAGGCAACACAGACAAGACTTCCTATGGAGGGAACAGTACTTATCTCCGTAAATGACAGGGACAAGGAAGAGGTGGCAGAGCTCGGCAGGGGCTTTGCTGAATTAGGCTTTAAGATTTATGCCTCCAAGGGAACCTATAAGATACTTGAAGCTGCAGGAGTGGCTGCTGAATGTGTACTTAAGCTGCAGGAGGGCAGACCTAATATGGCGGACCTCATAACAAACGGAAAGATTGATCTTGTAGTCAATACACCGGACGGCGGCGTAAGCGGATGGGATGACAGCTATCTGCGTAAGAATGCCATCAAAAAGAAGGTTCCGTATATGACGACAATGGCGGCGGCAAAGGCAACCGTAAGCGGCATCAGGGTTATGAAGGAACGTGGAGGAAGTCCGGTTAAGTCTATTCAGGAATTACATGCACAGATTAAACCAAAGGAGCATATCACGAATGCCGGTATTTGATTTTAAGAATTCACCTGCCGAGAAGGCCAAGGCTGAATGTACATATACGATTGTAAGAACTAATAATGGGGTGAGTACCCCTGATGAGCCCATTATAGTGCTTGATAACGCGGCTTATAAATTGGAGCATCACACGGAGGGCGTTTTTGTAAACCCTAATAAAAGAACAGCATTTGAATTTAAAAATGCGTCAGGCGTGACCTCTGTTGATATAATTAAAATAGATTCGCGCTTTGTGAGCCTTTTAAAGTGGCTTGGTGAGAATCATATCAACGTCAGACTTTCAGGTGAGAATACGCCTGACGGCTATGCTGTATATAAGATTCGTGAGATGGCATTTGGCGGTGGTGACAAGCTCTCAGCAGAGGACGGCTTCCTTCAGTTTATGATAGGACGGCTTATGGAAAGCAATGCCCTTTCGGAGGATGCGCTGTCAGATGATGAGGATATCAGCCAGAAGGCTGAGCTTGGCGATGCGATGAAGCTTACAAGCCTTCAGAGTATTACTGACTTTTTAAATTGTGCGGGAAGAACGCTTCCTGAGAATATCCATATCTGGGCAAGACGTAATCTTGCGGTAGTTCATTCCAATGAGGTTACGCAGGAGGAGAGAAGACACGCACAAAGGGCACTTTCGATAATGCTCAATATACAGTGGAAGAATAATTATTTTGAGTCCATTGACCCGGTAGAAGCCAGAAAAATTCTTGATGAGGAGCTTTACGGAATGGAGAAGGTAAAGCAGAGAATCATTGAGACGATAATACAGATTAACAGGACGCACACACTTCCGGCATACGGACTGTTGATTTGCGGACCTGCCGGAACGGGAAAGTCACAGGTCGCTTATGCGGTTGCAAGAATTTTAAAGCTTCCGTGGACAACTCTTGATATGAGCTCAATAAATGACCCTGAGCAGCTTACGGGAAGCTCAAGGATATATGCAAATGCCAAGCCGGGAATTATAATGGAGGCATTTGCAATGTCAGGAACGTCAAATCTTGTATTTATAATAAATGAGCTTGACAAGGCATCGGACGGAAAGGGACACGGCAATCCGGCGGATGTACTTTTAACACTGCTGGATAATCTTGGCTTCACCGATAACTATATGGAATGTATGATTCCTACAACCGGTGTGTACCCGATTGCAACAGCTAACGATAAAAGTAAAATCAGTGCACCGCTTATGTCACGTTTTGCTGTAATAGATATTCCGGATTACACTATGGAGGAGAAAAAGGTCATCTTCAGTCAGTTTGCACTTCCTAAGATATTGCGCCGTATGGGTATGGCACAGGAGGAATGTATAGTGACTGATGACGGCGTTGAAGAAATTGTAAAGATGTATGCAAATACAACGGGTATCCGTGATATTGAGCAGGCAGCAGAGCATTTGGCAGCTAATGCACTGTACCAGATTGAGGTTAGTCATGTATCACAGGTAGTTTATGATGCTGCAAAGGTTAGGGAGCTTTAAAATGGCTAATATTTTGATTGTTGAAGATGACAGAAATATGAGACTTTTGACATCTGCAAGATTATCTGACACATATAATGTCATATGTGCCTGCAACGGCATTGAGGCACTTGAACATATTCATAATGGCGGCATTGATTTGATTGTATCAGACATAATGATGCCGGGAATGGATGGGTATGAGCTCCTTAAAAGACTTCGTGAGGAGGGGTATACAACGCCATATCTTATGCTTACCGCAAAGGAAACTCTGGATGCCAAGCAGCAGGGTTTCCTTCTTGGTACGGACGATTATATGACAAAGCCATTCAGCTCTGATGAGCTTTTATGGCGCATTGCGGCATTGCTTCGACGCGCCAATATCTCCCAGAGTAAAAAGATAGTTATCGGTAAGGTTATTATAGATTCAGAAAAATATGTAGTCTATAATGATTCCGAGTATATTGAATTTCCCAAAAAGGAATTTGAACTTTTGTTTAAGCTTCTTTCGTATCCTGACCGTATTTTCTCAAAGGAACAGCTCCTTGA
>CAYOHM010000025.1:0-22979 GCA_964403785.1 uncultured Alistipes sp. | reverse complement strand
ACCTTCCTATGCATTGATAATATCATAGATTTGGTGAGTTTTGCGACTCTACTTTGATGATAGCACTCCAGGTTTGCGGATGCAATTTTAAGGCAATTGTTTGCCGCCGGTACTTAGGCGCTGTATTTTAGCGCCTTATGTACCGCTGCTGGCAAACTCTTAGCGCAAGCGAGCCTTAAAATCGCGTCCACAAACCGTCCCTACAAACCGTCCCCCCTTGACATCTTCCTCAATATTATGCACAATAAAGAGGTATAAAACAAGCTGAGGGGCAGCTCTTATTTCTTAAGCACCGGAGTGTGGTTTTATGGATATAAAATTGGTTATATTTGACTTTGATGGTACAATTGCAGATACAAGAAAAACAATTATTCTTGCTAAACAAGAAACAATGAGAGTAATGGGACTTGATATAGCGGATGAAGAAGCCTGTGCTTCTACAATAGGCTTTTCTGCCAAAATTGGTTTTAAAAGAATGTATCCCGAACTTTCGGAGGATATGCTTAATTTATGTGTCACTACATATAGAAAAATCTTTGATGAGAAAAAGGAAATTATACCGCCGACAATTTTTCCTGGTGTAGCAGAGGTTCTTGAAACTCTCAAGAAGAATGGAATTATGAGAACAATTGCTACTTCCAGAAACAATGCTTCTCTTAATGAATTTCTTGCCCAAATGAATGTGGCACAGTATTTTCCATATGTTCTTGGTGGAGAAGATACCGCTTTACTTAAACCAAATCCTGAGCCTGTATTGAAAACGCTTAATGAGCTTTCTTATAGTGCACAGCAGACATTAGTTGTTGGTGATATGCCTATTGACATTCAAATGGGAAAGAGTGCGGGCACGTATACTTGTGGCGTGACATATGGAAATGCTAAGAAAAATCAGTTAATTGAAGCGGGAACGGATTTTATTATAGATAAAATGTCGGAATTGATAGATATTTTACAATTGTAACCCTATTATTTTATTCTTGAAGTAACAATAATAATCTGATATAATGATTATACTTTTAATTTAACCTTTGCATAAGGTTATGTATAAGTGAGGCGGATTGTGAATATCCGCTTTATTAAAGAAGACTGCTGCAGTCGAATACGGGGTAGATAAAGATGGCTAATGGAAAGTTTAACGTAGAGAAGGTTATTAATCAGGGCGAGTGGCTTAAGGGCTGTGCATTATTTACGGTTAGAAGTCAGATTATCCGTAATAATGAGAACAACAAGCTTTTTGTTGTAAATGAATTTGCTAACATAGGTCTTAAGACAGTTGTTGGCGCGATTATCAGGGTAGATTGTCTTGACGAGGATGGGGGTGTTATTTCGTCCGTCGATAATTGTGCATATCAGGGAATTAATATAGAGAAACAGAATGTGTTTGGCGGTAATAAGCTTTTTGCATTGGCTGACGGAACGCAGTCCGTGAATGTTATCATAAAGAAGGTTGCTTATTCGGATGGAACCGAATGGGAAAATGAATATCTGCTAAGGGGTATCAAGCTTGAAAACCCTGTTAAGATAGACCCTCAGGATTCAGTGTATGATGTTGTTTCCACAAGATGCAGGGATTATAATATTACGCCTAAGTTTTGGCCGTATGAATTTGCAGGCGGCTGGAGATGTACCTGCGGTCAGATTAATGATGAGGAAGATATGGCTTGTACGCATTGCTCTGCCTCTAAGTTCTGGGTTCTTGATAATCTTAACAGAGAGGATATTATTGATTATAAGGAACGAGTTGAGAGAGAAATCCGTCAGCAGATAGAAAGAGAAGCTGAACAGAGACGTCTTGCCGCAGAAAGAGCAGCCGAGGAGGCAAGACTTGCCAAGGAAAGAGAAGAAGAAGAAAGACGCAGAGCAGAAGAAGAGAAAAGGCTTGCTGCTGAGAAAGCAGCCGAGGAAGCAAGACTTGCTAAGGAAAGAGAAGAAGAAGAGAAAAGACTTGCTGAACTTAGAGCCATAGAAGAAGCGAAGCGAGCCGAAGCAGAAAAGAAAGCAGCCGAGGAGAGAGCAAGACTGGAAGTTCTTATGGCTAAGAAGGAGGCAGTCCGCCAATACAATTTCCAGCAGACCAAGAAGTCTGTTAAGAAGGGCGTTGTTGCTGCGATTGCTGCAGTTGTTGTGCTTGTTGTTGCATTTGTAGGTTATAAGCTGGTTCAGCTTATCCGTGTCAATGACAGATATGAGAGTGCTGCAAAGTATGTTCAGAATTATGATTATGAGAATGCAATAAAGGTTTATAAGAGCCTTGGCAGCTACAAGGATTCAGAGGATAAGGTAACCGAGACAAAGTACGCCTATGCGGAATATTTAATGGTTATTAACAGATACCAGGATTCTATTAATTTATATACTGAGCTTGGAAAGTACAGAAACAGCGAGCAGTATATTCAGCAGGATTATCTTCTGTGGGGAAACTATTGCAGGGAGAATAAGCAGTATGCAGAGGCATTTGCCTACTATGAGAAGGCTGGCAAATTTGTAGACAAGCAAGTACTTGATGATACTACATATGAGTATGCACTTGACCTTATTGACAATAAAAACTATGATGAAGCTATCAACACACTTGCAACTATTCCGGATTATGAGGGTGTAAGTGATGCACTTACCAGATGCTATTATGAATCAGGTAAGGTTAGTCTTGATGCAGGCAGATATGATGATGCTATTGCAAGCTTCAGACAGTGTTATAGTTATGAGGATGCCAGGGAACTCAGTAAGAAAGCATATTATCTCAAAGGTAATAAGCTTGTGGCGTCCAATGACGTAGAGGGGGCTTACAACTGCTATGTCAACGCCGGTGATTATGAGGATGCCAAGGATAAAAAACAGGAAATTACGCCTAGCGTAGCGAGCAAGATGCTTAAAGAGGAGAATTACAACGGGGCTTATGTACTTTTGGCCGAACTCGATACCTCTGACGAGCTTTCGGATGAATTTATCCAGGCGAAGTATGAGTATGCAGAGTATATGATTGCCGTGGAAATTTCTGAAAGGGTTTTGGAAATATATAAGTCACTTCCTTCAGATTATGAAAATTCCAAGAGCAGAATTTCTATGATTGAGAAGTATATTGACCTTGCAGGAACATATACAACCGAGGAAGAGAATGTTAAACCAACTTCTATTAATGTATTTTTTGTAATTGAAGATGAAAAGCCTGTTTTGATTGTCAATAATGAGAAGATAGACGCTGATGTATTGTCAAATGATAACTATAAAATCAATAAAAAGGGTACTTTGACAATGAAGGATTCAACAGGAGCTACAATAACATATAAGAAATGATTTTAACTGAAAAGGCATATTTGAATAGTCAGATATGTCTTTTCGAATATATATTTAAGGGATGGTAATGAAAATGAGTCAGGATAGATTTAAAGCTGTTAAGATTGTTATGCAGAGAGCGCAGATGAATGGTTGTCCTGTTTCTGCTAACAAGACCACGCTGTATGTAGATACTGTCAGTGGACGTAAGGTATTTGCAAATGAATTTCAAAACAAGGGTGACAGAACGGTTAAATCCGTTTCGGTCAGGATATTGTGCTTTGATGAGGCAGTTAAGCTTGTTGGAACAATAAAAAATTACGAATACAGCGATATGGAGATTGCACCGGGTGAAGTCTTTGGAGAGGCCAAATATATTGCATGTCCGTCTGATTCAATACAGAGCTTTGCGGTTGTGGTTACCAATATTGAGATGGAGGATGACTATTACTGGTCCGAGGATTCCGGAAAGGTTATGAAGCATTACAGGGAACCTGAAATAGTTGTTGAGATGGCTCCTGAGATTCCAACGGAGGAAATAAATGATACTGAAACTGAAGCTGTAAGTATTGCACCTCAAATTCAGCCTGAAACGAATGAGGTCCATACGGCACCTCAGGCTCAGCCTGAAACGAATGAAGTCAGCGCAGCACCTCAGGTTCAGCCTGAAACGAGTGAAACCAGCTCAGCGCCTGCCGTGGCGGATGAAAAGGTTGATGCTCCGACTAAGAAGCCTAAGAATAAAAAGCTTGTAAGGGTAATTGTTTCAATAGCTGTTGCAGCTTTGGTTATAGCATTTTTGATATGCGGATTTTTGGCATTTAAGAAATATAAAAAGTATTCTGAGTATAATCGCGGCGCAGCATATATGGCAAATGGCAATTATGATTATGCGATAACCGTTTACTCAAGACTTGGCAATTATATGGATTCAGCCGAGCTTTTAAATGAGGCTAAGCTTGCTTACGCACAGTCACTTGCAAATGACGGCTCGTATGAAGAAGCTATTGCAAAATTTAAAGAGCTGGGTAACCAGGAGGATAAAATTTCAGAGTGTTATGATGCGTGGGTGAGCAGCTTATGCAGCGAGGAAAAGTACGAAGAGGCGATGACAATAGCGTCAACGGATGGTGTTACTGTTTCTGAGGATATCATGCAGATGCTCAACTATGAGCTGGGCAAGATATACAGCGAGCATAAGGAATACGATCTGGCTATTGATTGTTTTACAAAGTCATCAAAATACCAGGATTCGGCAGAGCTGTTAAAGGAAGTATATTATAATCTTGCAATGGAATACATCACTGTTTCAAATTATGATGAGGCATTGGCTTCACTGAATAAATCAACAGGATATAAGGATACCGAGAGCCAGATTAGCAAAGTAAATTATCTGCTTGGAAAACGATATCTGGAGGCAGGTGATTACGAGAAGGCATTGACCTGCTTTGAAAAGATTACCGATTATGAGGATGTAAGTACACTTATACTGAAGTGTTATTATGAGAAGGCAAAGAGTCTTTTTGAACTGAAAGAATATAAGGAAGCGATGGAGTATTATAAGCTTGCCGGAGAATACGAAGATTCTGCCGATATGTATAACGAGGCTCTGTACCAATATCTGCTTTTGACGATTGCACAGGAGGTTACAAGCAGCACAATGGAGCTTTTTGATGAGCTTCCTAAAAACTACGGGGATTCAGCAGCAATTATTAAAACACTTAATAAATATGTTGACCATGTGGGCACATATAAGTGGAGTTCTTCAAATGACAAGGAAGTTAATGAAAAAGGCGGCTTCGAGGAAAATGTCGTTGTAAAATTATCCTATGTTGACGGTGAGGTAGTGTTTACGGTTGATGACCACCCTGTGGATCTTAAGAAATTTGCTTATGAAAGCGGCACATCAAGCGATACCTATACTATGCTTAATACAACCACTATTACAAGAACCTTTAACGGTAAAGTACACTATTACAAGAAAATAGTTGAATAATATTTATGTTATTAATGCGCCACGCAGCAGTGTGTGGTGCATTATTTTTGAAGAGGATTTATGAAAAAGAGAATAAAATATGGTTTGCTGCTTGCGGCTGTACTTGTATTGTTTGCCTTTGCAGCGCAGAAAATCAGCCAAATTCAATACAATGCCAATTCTGATAAGCTTGTATTAAGATTTGCAGTAACATCTAAAACAAATATATATGACGAGGAAAATACATATTTTAAAAATTTTATAGAAAAAGTGTATCAGTATGCGGACGCAGCACCGGAATATAATAACATCGACGCATTTATCATAAACGGAAATGTGACAGGGAACGGAAACAGGGAGGCATTTGAAGCATTTGAAAAAATGTCTTCGGACATTCTCCGCCCTGAAAGTGTAATATATACCACTATGGGTGAACAGGATTTTATTACGGGTGAAACGGATGAGGTATCTGACCCGGACATTCAGGATAAAATACAGGATAAGGTAATAAATATAAAGGGATTTTCGTTTATTTTTATGTCGCCCGTTTATGATTCCTATGAATCCAAATATGAGTGGCTTGACAATACTTTAAATTCCATATCCGAATATAATGACAAACCAATATTTGTTTTTCAGTATGCTGCCATTAAAGATACATATTATGGTACTCAGGACTGGTACTCCATGGAATCATCGGATTTATACAATATACTTGAAAAATATCCGACAGTTGTTGATTTTTCATCTTCGGCAGCAACAGCGGCTAATGTGCTTACTTCTGTTTTTAGGTCCAATGCAGCATATGTTAATTCGGGGGCTGCGTCAGGTATGCGTATGAAATATGAGGAATACGGAAATGACCTTTATGAAGAAATAATAAGCGAATATGCCAATAATGCAAGCCAGTGCCGCATTGTTGAGGTATACGGGGACGGTCATACAATTATCAAGACAATGAATCTTGCGGATGGCTCGATATGTAAAATGCCGCAGAGTGATGAAGAAATGCTTTACACCCTTGTGACGGGTGAGAAAGAAGACTACGCATATGCCGATACACCGTTTTTTGAAAATACAACAGTTACACTTTCAGAGCTGTCCGATAACTCTTTTGAAATATCCTTTGATAATGCAAAAGATAATGATGGTATACTGTTTTACAATATTAAGCTGTATGCCGATAAACAACTAATTAAGGAATGTAATACTTATGCAGACTATATAAATGGAACAAACCCCAAAAGATACATTTTTTATGATATTCTGACAGAAAATGATTTGCTTATATCAATAACACCATACGATATTTATGGAATTTCGGGGGAAAGCCTTGAGTATGAGTTCACAAAGAATTAAAGAAAAATTAAAAGAATTAAAATAATCAAAAAATCTGTTGAGAAAGTTGATTGATTAGTGTAAAATAGTTACGTGTATTTTTAGCTAATTTTTTATAATGGTTTTTGGTGTAGAGATGACGAATACAGGAATGAATGTGGCTGAGGAAAATCGCCGCAGGAGAAGGGTTAATAAAATTAAAAAAATAATTATCTGTATGGTTATCGTTTGTATAGCAATTCCTACTGCACTTTCGGGACTTTTGGCGGTTAAGGTTGTTATGCTTGAGAATGAAATCAAGCAGCTTAAAGCAGCATCCTCCAAAAATGTTTCGGCTACAAATGAAAATGTGGCTGGTTCGACGGTTAATGATAAGGTCATAAAGCAGGAGGAAGCACAGCTGTATGAAATCAATGATGTTGATGCAGCGGCAGATAGCGCAGAAATCACCAAGGATGAAGAAGATATTAAAAAAGTATATTTGACATTTGATGACGGTCCGAGTGACAATACCGATCAGATATTGGATATTCTTGCACAATATAATGTAAAAGCTACCTTTTTTGTTATTGCAAATCATGACGAGGATGCAGGTAAGTGGTATAATCGAATAGTGAACGAAGGGCATACGCTTGGTATGCATTCATATACGCATGTATACAGCCAGATATACGAGAATATTGACAGTTATATGAATGATGTTAATTCACTGAGGGATTTTCTGACTCAGGAAACCGGATATACGCCTACGATTTATCGTTTTCCGGGCGGTTCAAGTAATACTGTTATGAATTTTGATATACAGGAATGTATTTCATTTCTTAGCGATAATGGTATTACATATTTTGACTGGAATGTCTCGGCGGGTGATGCTACCGGCAACGGTTATCCTGCCAGCACACTTGCAGAGAATGTTTTGGAAGGTGTTGCAAAGCATGACAATGCCGTTGTTCTTCTGCATGATACCAACAGTAAGGATGCAACAGTTGCGGCTTTACCGATTATACTGGATGCGCTTACTGCGATGGATGATGTTGTAATTTTGCCACTGACAGAGGATTCATATCCCGTTCAGCATACGAAAAAGCAATAGGAGGATTCACATGGGCTTTTTTGATGATTTAAAAAAAGATTTATCACAAGCGGTAAATGAACTTGTGGGAGACGAGGAGCTTCTCCCTGAAGATACTAATGAAAGTTTATCAAATACTTCGGCTGATAAAAAAGATATAGATGAATATATTGACGAGGACGATTATATTGAATCTGAATCGGATTTTGAAGAGTCCAAAGAAAATGAAGTTGTGGTGGATGATTATGCTTCGGACGATTATGTAAATACGCTGGATATGGATTTAGCTGATCTTATTAAGTCATACTCAACGGAGCTTGTTGATGAGGACGGCAGTCAGAATACAGCAAGTGACTTGTATACTTCTGATGCGGATGATGTAATGGTTAATACTTTGGACGAGGAGCCCTTGCAGACTATTCCGGATGAGGTTATTACCGATGGCTTTGATGACGCATCCCTTAATGATATTTATGCGAGAGCGATGATGATAGAGGAGCAGGAAAAGCAGAGTGCTCAGGAAGATAAAACAGCTAAGGAGACAGCCGCTAAGAAACGTAAAAAGAAGGATGCTCCTGAACTCAGCATAAATGATTATTTCAGACAGCAGCAGGCTGCCGTACAGCCGGAGGTAATCATACAGCCTGAGGCAGTCACGGAGCCGGAAATAACTGCGCAGTCGGAAGTAATTGCACAGCCGGAGGAAATAATCGCACAGCCGGAAGTAATTGCGCAGCCAGAGGAAGTAATCGTGGAGCCGGAGATAATCGCGCAAACGGAAGTGATTGCAGAGCCGGAGGAAGTAATTGCAGAGCCGGAGGAAGTAATTGCACAGCCGGAAGTAGTTGCAGAGCCGGAGGAAATAATCACGCAGGCGGAAGTAATTCCAGAGCCGGAGGAAGTAATTGCGCAGCCGGAAGTAATTCCAGAGCCGGAGGAAATAATCGCGCAGCCGGAAGTAATTCCAGAGCCGGAAGAAGTAATCACGCAGCCGGAAACAGTAGAAGAAGTAAAAGAACAAGAAATAATAGAACAGAATATAGTAAAAGAAGAAGCAGCTGATATGAATGTAGATATAAAAGAAGAAGTAAAAGAAGAAATAAAAGAAAATATAAAACAGGATGAGGGTAATGCGCAGGCATCGGATGAGGTGGCGCTTATTACCAAGGGTCTTACCGTTAAGGGCGATTTGCAGGCGGAAGGCGGCATTAATATTCTCGGCTCGGTTGAGGGCAACATTAGCTGTAAGGGCAAGCTGGTTATCAGCGGCAGTATTTACGGCGATTCTGAAGCCAATGAACTGTTTGCCAATAACGCTCATATAAATGGCAATGTTAACTGTTCGGGCTCGGTTAAGATTGGACAGGGCTCGGTTATTATAGGTAATGTAACAGGTACAAGTGCTGTTATAGCAGGCGCCATTAAGGGTGATATTGATATTCACGGACCTGTTATTGTTGATTCCTCAGCAATTGTAATGGGGGATATAAAGTCCAAATCCGTGCAGATTAATATCGGTGCAGCCATAGAGGGCCGCTGTTCACAGTGTTATGCGGACAATAGTCCGACAAACTTCTTTAAGGAGAATTAGTTATGGCAGATTACAAGAGAGTAATTTTGAAATTAAGCGGTGAGGCACTGGCACTTTCCGGCGGTAAGGGATACAATGATGAAATAATTAATGATATCGCAGGACAGGTTAAAACCTTGCTTGATAAGGGTATGGAGATTGGCATTGTAATAGGCGGTGGTAATATATGGCGCGGACGTTCAAGCGATTCCATTGACAGACCTAAAGCAGACCAGATTGGTATGCTTGCAACTGTTATGAACTGTATTTATGTATCCGAGATTTTCAGAAGCAATGGTATTATGACGAATATTTTGACACCATTTGAGTGCGGCAGCTTTACAAAGCTATTCTCAAAGGACAGAGCTAATAAATACTTTGCCAAGAAGATGGTTGTATTTTTTGCCGGAGGTACCGGTCATCCGTATTTTTCAACTGACACGGGGGTTGCACTTCGCGCGATAGAGATGGATGCAGATGCAATTCTGCTTGCAAAGGCGATTGACGGGGTATATGACAGTGACCCTAAGATAAATCCGAATGCCCGCAAGTATGATGAGATTTCTATTGAGGAGGTTGTTGCCAAGAAGCTTGGCGTTATTGATATGACAGCCTCAGTAATGTGTATGGAAAACAAAATGCCGCTGCTTATTTTTGGATTGAATGAAAAGAATAGTATACTTAATGCCTTGACCGGTAATTTTACGGGTACAAAGGTTACGGTTTAATTATAGGAGGATTAAAATGAGCGATTTATCACAGATTGAAGAGAAGATGGAAAAGACCTTTGACAGTCTTAAAAGCGATTATATAACAATAAGGGCAGGCAGAGCAAACCCGCATATTCTCGACAAGATTAAAATTGATTATTACGGCACACCGACATCTCTTCAGCAGGTTGCCAATATTTCGGTTCCTGAAGCCAGAATGATTCAGATTCAGCCTTGGGAATCAAGCCTTATTAAAGAAATTGAGAAGGCAATACTTGTTTCTGATTTGGGCCTTACACCTAATAATGATGGTAAAGTTGTCAGACTTATTTTCCCTGAGCTTACTGAAGAAAGACGTAAGGAATTGGTTAAGGACATCAAGAAAAAGGGTGAAAATGCCAAGGTTTCTGTTCGAAATATAAGACGTGACGCCAATGACGTATACAAGAAACAGAATAAGGCCAGTGAAATTTCGGATGATGAGTATAAGAATCTTGAAAACGATATACAGAAGCTTACAGACAAGTATATTGATTTAATTGATAAGGCAGTAGAGGACAAATCAAAAGAAATTCTTACCGTTTAATAAATCTTGGCTGTCGCTGAATGTGACAGCCTTTTTTTGGAGGTAAAATGGATAATTACAATGAAGAACTGGGGCTTAGGGTTCCCGAACACGTTGCGGTAATACTGGACGGCAACGGAAGATGGGCTAAAGCGCATCATGTTCCGCGCAATGTGGGGCACTCTGCCGGAAGTAAAACCGTTGAGCAGATTTGTGAGGATGCGTATAATATCGGAATAAAGTATTTTACGGTATATGCTTTTTCAACAGAAAACTGGAAGAGGTCGGAGGATGAGGTCAATGCCCTTATGCTTCTTCTTAGAAATTACCTTAAGGACTGTATAAAGCGTGCCGGCAGTAATAATATGAGGGTTATCGTCATAGGCGACAAGACAGGCTTAAGTCAGGATATTGTTGAAATCATTGATAAGCTTGAAAAGGTTACTGAGGGTAATACAGGACTTACCTTTGTTATAGGACTTAATTATGGAGGAAGAGATGAGATAACAAGGGCTGTTAAGAAGATTTCACAGAAGGTTTTATCAGGTGAATTATCCGTTGAGGATATAACCGAAAATACAATTACGGAGCATTTAGATACCAGAGGTATTCCGGACCCTGATTTATTAATAAGAACCAGCGGTGAAATGAGATTATCAAATTTCCTTCCATGGCAGCTTGCATACACGGAATTTTATTTTCCGGAGGTGCTTTGGCCTGATTTTAATAAAACCGAATTGATAAAGGCAGTGGCTAAATATAATATGAGAGAGAGAAGATTTGGCGGCCGCAAGGAGGAAGAGTAATGTTTAAAACCCGTCTTATGAGCAGTATTGCACTGGTCATTATAATGGTTGCAGCGATTTTTGCAGGACCATTGGTTTTTGCACTTGTTTTTGGAGCTATATCACTTATCGGAATGATGGAATTGTACAGAATATATGGTTTTCATAAAAGCGAATTGGGCATAATGGGATATATATGTGCTATTTTGTTTGATGTTGCCGTATATTTTAATTATGACCTTGCCGCGCAGATAATAAGTGTGCTGGCGATTATGGTTATTTTAGCTTTATATGTTTTTGAATTTCCAAAATATGATTCAAAACAGATAATGGCGGCTTATTTTGGATTTATTTATGTCGCTGTGATGCTGTCCTATGTATTCAGAATCCGTGCCATGCAGGATGGGATTTTGCTGATTTGGCTTGTGTTCATTTGCTCGTGGATAAATGATACATGTGCGTATGCCGTGGGAATACTCATCGGAAAACATAAAATGACGCCGAAGCTGAGCCCTAAAAAATCTTATGAGGGTGCAGTCGGAGGCATTGCCGGTACAGCAATAGTGGCGGCGATTTACGGATATGTTTTCAGAAATTCGTTTACGATTATATCGAATCCTCCGGTTACATTTGCAATTGCCTGCTCCTGCGGTGCATTTATCTCTATAATCGGAGATTTGGCGGCATCAGCAATCAAGAGAAATTCCGGCGTTAAGGATTATGGCAGATTAATTCCCGGACATGGCGGAATACTCGACAGATTTGACAGTATGATTATGGTTGCGCCAATAATATATTGGTCTATATTGTTACTCGGTTAAAATAATAATTATAAAGGTGAATTAGTATGAAATATATTTCTGTTTTGGGATCGACGGGTTCAATAGGAACGCAGACGCTTGATGTTGTGAGAAAGAATAATGATTTGAAGGTTGCAGCGTTGACGGCAGGAAGGAATATCAGGCTTCTAAGCGAGCAAATCAGGGAATTTATGCCTGAAATGGTAAGCGTTTCAGACGAGGGCTTGGCTAAGGAATTAAAAACAATGGTTCGGGATATTGATGTTAAGATTTCTTATGGTATGGACGGACTTATTGAGGCTGCTACCTACATGAGCGCGCAAACTGTTGTGACGGCTATTGTTGGTATGCTTGGTATAAGACCTACAATTGAAGCGATAAAGGCGGGGAAGGATATAGCACTTGCGAATAAGGAAACATTGGTTACAGCAGGTCATATAATTATGCCGCTTGCAAAGGAATATAATGTCCGAATCCTTCCGGTGGATAGTGAACATTCAGCTATTTTCCAATCAATAAACGGTGAAAAACATTCGCAAATTGAGAAAATACTTATAACCGCCTCTGGTGGCCCATTCAGGGGCAGAACCGTTGAACAGATGCGGGATATTAAGGTGGAGGATGCCCTAAAGCATCCGAATTGGTCAATGGGGCGCAAAATCACAATAGATTCGGCGACAATGGTCAATAAGGGACTTGAAGTTATGGAGGCGGGATGGCTTTTTAATGTTGACTTAAAGGATATACAGGTGGTTGTGCATCCTCAGAGTGTGATTCATTCAATGGTACAGTTCGTCGACGGTGCGGTTATGGCTCAGCTTGGTTCGCCCGATATGAGGCTTCCGATTCAGTATGCTTTATATTACCCGGACAGAAAGTACCTTGATTCAAAAAGACTGGATTTTTTTGAACTTAAGTCAATGACCTTTGAAGCTCCCGATATGGATAATTTTAAGGGGCTTGCCCTTGCTTTAAAGGCTGCAAAAAGGGCGGGAAATATTCCGACTGCATTTAATGCGGCAAATGAGAAGGCAGTTGCATTATTTCTTGATGAGAAGATAGGCTTCCTTGAGATACCGCAGATTATTGAGGAATCAATGGATAAAGTGCGCTATATAGACAATCCGTCAGTGGATGATATACTTGCAACAGAGAGTGAAGTTTATGAGTTCATTGAAAGCAGGTGGTAATTTATGAATATTATTATCGCGTTACTGGTATTAAGCGCAATTATAATCATACATGAATTTGGTCATTTTCTCTTGGCAAAAGCTAACGGAGTCGGTGTTACTGAATTTGCCGTCGGTATGGGACCTAGAATAGTTCAGTTTAAAAAAGGTGAAACTGTTTACTGCATAAAGATATTACCTTTTGGCGGATCGTGTATGATGGTCGGAGAAGATGAGGACAGCACGGATGAAAAAGCATTTAACAACAAGTCTGTATGGGCACGTATTTCGATAATTGCCGCAGGACCTGTGTTTAACTTTATTCTTGCTTTTGTAATGGCTGTTATTATTATTGCCAATATCGGATATGACCCATGTATAATCAATAATGTTGAGGCAGGCAGTGCTGCGGACGAAGCCGGTCTTAAGGCGGGAGATTTGGTTGTTAAGATTAACGGCAAAAAGGTTTTGTTTGGCCGTCAGTTACAGATTTATGATTATACGGCACCGGAAAAGGAGCTGAGCTTAACGGTAGAAAGAGACGGAGAGCTGCTTAATATAGCATTAAAGCCTAATTACGTTGAGCATGATTATTTTCAGGTGGGTGTGGTTATAAAGAATCTTGAAATAACGGATGTAACCGAGGGTAAGCCGGGCTTTCTTGCCGGACTTCGCGCAGGAGATATTATTAAGGCAATAGACGGTACTGCTATGGAGGATTCTTCTATGGCGGTTGCGGCAATTACAGCTTCTGCAGGAAACTCAATTGTAATTACGGTTGAAAGAAACGGTGAACTTATGGATTTTTCCGTTGCACCGGCGGCTGTTCATACAGCCGGATATGAAAAGGGTCTGGAGGTAAATACTGCCCGTACAAAAATAACGGCATGGCAGACCTTTTGTTACAGCTTTGCAGAAGTAAGATACTGGATAGATTCTGTGTTTGACAGCCTTAAGATGATTTTTCAGGGCAGGGTGACCAAGGATGATGTTTCCGGTCCTGTCGGTGTTGTTTCACTTATAGGTGAGGTTGTCGAGGAGAGCAGGCAGGATGGAATATTTTATATATTCCTAAATATTTTTAATATGATTCTTATGCTCAGTGCGAATCTGGGAGTTATGAATCTGCTTCCTCTGCCGGCCTTGGATGGAGGAAGACTTGTTTTCCTGATTATTGAGGCTGTAAGGAGAAAGCCTGTTCCAAGAGAAAAAGAAGGAATGGTTCATTTTGTCGGTATTGTGGTGCTGATGCTCTTAATGGTATTTATCACATTTAATGACATTATGAAGCTGTTCTGAGATATAGGGTGATTATATGAGAAATTTTAGAAATGATACAAGGGTAATTTCAATCGGTGATAAGAAAATCGGCGGCGGCAATCCGGTATTGCTTCAGTCAATGACAAATACCAAGACGGAGGATGTTATCAGCACGGTCCGTCAGATAAAGCAGCTCACGGACGCAGGGTGCGACATAATAAGATGTGCAGTTCCTACAATGGAGGCGGCACAGGCACTTTCGGAGATTAAGAAGAATATCTCAATACCTCTTGTGGCAGATATTCATTTTGATTACAGGCTTGCGATTGAAGCGATAAAAAACGGTGCGGATAAAATCAGGATAAACCCGGGAAATATAGGCTCGCTTGATAAAATTAAAGCTGTGGTTGATGCTGCAAAGGAACGTGGTATTCCAATCCGTGTAGGGGTCAACAGCGGCTCGCTGGAAAAGGATATAGTTGAGAAATACGGCAAAGTAACCGCAGAGGGTATTGTGGAGAGTGCTTTAGACAAGATTCACATAATAGAAGGCTTTAATTACGAAAATATGGTTGTAAGCATTAAATCCTCGGATGTTCTTATGTGTGTTAAGGCACATGAGCTTATTTCGGAGAAGATGGATTATCCGCTTCATATTGGGATTACGGAATCAGGTACACTGTTCTCGGGAAGTATAAAGTCCGCTGTGGGACTGGGCATTATTCTTAACGAGGGGCTTGGCGATACAATAAGGGTATCTCTTACAGGTGACCCTGTACAGGAGATTAAAGCAGGCAAGCTCATCCTTAAAACCTTGGGGCTTAGAAAGGGCGGAATCGAGGTTGTTTCCTGTCCTACCTGCGGCAGGACACAGATAGACCTTATTGGACTTGCAAATAAAGTGGAAACATTGGTGTCAGGATATGATCTTGACATTAAGGTTGCAGTTATGGGCTGTGTTGTCAATGGACCGGGTGAAGCCAAGGAGGCTGATTTGGGAATCGCCGGAGGCCGAGGTGAAGGGCTACTTATTAAAAAGGGCGAAATAATCAAAAAGGTAAGTGAGGAACAGCTCCTTAATGCACTTAAGGAAGAGCTGGATAACTGGAACAAATAATAATAGCTGCGGGAAGCAGCGCTAGTATGTTATAGAAAGAGATGTGTAAACATGTCACAGAAGTTTTTTGAAGTTTTTAAAGATATTTCGCTTCCGCAGGAATTAAAGGATATGTTAGCTGATGTTTTGATTACCAAAATAACCAAAACATCAGCTAATGATGTTTATAGGTTTCATATTGAAAGTGAAAGACTTATTTTAAAAGAAGATATTATAAAAATAGAAAATGCAATTACCAGACAGGTTTTCAAGGGCACGGGTACAACTGCCAGAATAATTGAAAGATATTATCTTTCAAAGCAGTATAATGCGGCAAAGCTCTGGGATATATATAAAGAAAGTATTTTGCTTGAGTACAGGGAAAAGGATGCGATAATATACAGTGTCCTAAAGAGTGCCAAATTCAAATTCACGGATGATGAGCAATTAAATATTTCACTGGCAAAATCCATAGTTTCCGAGGAATATATTGATTTAATAAAAAACGAACTTGAAAGAATGTTCCTGTACAGATTTGGTTTTGAAATTAAAGTGACATACGAATTTGACAGTGAATTTGAATTTAAGCATATTGAGGAAAATAATAAAAAGTTTGCCAACGAATTAAGGAGAATAAGCGAGAGAGCTAACAGCGCGGCAAATAAGGAGAAATCGGGCGAGGCTTTGGAGGCTTCACAGAAGGACGCACAGGAAAACGAGAGCAAAAAAGTTAAAACCTCGGGACAGCCTTTGGAAAAGCCAAATGAATTCAGGCGTGATTACAGAAAAGAATACAAAAAGAGTGATAATCCTGACGTTATTTACGGAAAAGATTTTGATGATGAGGTGGTTAAAATTGAAACCATACTTACCGAAATCGGCGAGGTTGTTATCTCGGGACAGGTAAGGAAGGTGGAAACCAGGGAAATCAGGAACGAAAAAAGCATTGTTATGTTTGATATATCTGATTTCACGGATACCATTGGCGTCAAAATGTTTGTAAAAAACGAGGAGCTTGCACAGCTTGCGGAATTTATCAAGGAGGGAAAATTCTTAAAAGTCAAGGGACTGGTGGTTAATGACAGATACGATCATCAACTGTGTATTTCTTCGCTTGTCGGTATAAAGAAATCATCGGATAAGAGAGCTGTAAGAAGTGATAATAGTGTAAATAAACGTGTCGAACTCCACTGCCACACCAAGATGAGCGAAATGGACGGAGTATCGGACGCAGGCTCAATTATAAAGCAGGCAATAAAATTTGGGCATAGGGCGATTGCCATTACCGACCATGGCGTTGTGCAGGGCTTCACGGAAGGCTTGCATGCACTTCAAAAAATTCGTGAGGATTATAAAAAAGCTGAAAAAACACTGGATTTTAAGATTATATATGGCGTTGAGGCATATCTTGTCGATGACTTGAAGGAAATAGTCCAAAATGCAAAGGACCAGACTCTTGATTCAACTTATGTTGTATTTGATATTGAAACTACGGGATTTAGCGCAGAGGCTGACAGAATTATTGAAATAGGTGCCGTTAAGGTTGAAAACGGACAGATAGTGGATAAGTATTCTACATTTATCAATCCTGAGATACCGATACCATACAGAATTGAGCAGCTTACACATATCAGCGACAATATGGTTGTAAATGAGAGAACAATAGATACAGTGCTGCCGGAATTTCTGGATTTTGCAGGCGACGCTGTGCTTGTTGCCCATAACGCTGAATTTGATACAAGCTTTATTAAGAATAAGGCAGGAAAAATGGGACGCAGGGTGGAAAATACAATTGTTGATACTGTTACACTTGCCAGAGCTCTTTTGCCGAATCTAAATAAATATACCTTGGATTCAGTTGCAAAGGCACTCAATGTGTCACTTGAAAACCACCACAGGGCGGTTGATGATGCAGGCTGTACTGCGGAGATTTTTGTTAAGTTTATAAATATATTAAAGGATATGAAGCTTGATAAGCTTGCGGATATTAACAGTATAAATGCCATAAATCCGGAGATTATCAAAAAGCTTCCTACATATCACGCGATAATTCTCGCAACCAGTGAGACGGGAAGATTTAACCTGTATAAGCTGATATCGGAGTCCAATTTGGTTTATTACAGCAGACGTCCGAGAATACCCAAAAGCAGGTTTATGGAATTAAGGCAGGGACTTCTTATCGGCTCGGCGTGCGAGGCGGGTGAACTGTACCAGGCTGTGCTGAACGGACATTCTGATGAGGATATTGCAAGGCTTGTCAATTTCTATGATTATCTGGAAATCCAGCCGGTTGGCAATAATATGTTTATGATAGACAGTGATAAATATGCCATTAATTCGGTTGAGGATATCCAGAATGTAAACCGTAAGATTGTAAAGCTGGGCGAGCAGTTTAATAAAATGGTAGTTGCAACCTGTGATGTGCATTTTTTAAATCCGGAGGATGAGATATACCGAAGGATAATAATGTCCTCCAAGGGCTTTGATGATGCAGATAATCAGGCTCCGCTATTCTTAAGAACAACTGAAGAAATGCTGGAGGAATTTATGTATCTAGGAAGTGAGAAGGCTGAGGAAATCGTAATCACGAATACCAATAGGATTATGGATATGTGTGAGCCGATTGACCCTGTAAGCTGGACAAAATGCCCGCCTGTAATCGAAAATTCCGACAATGATTTACGTGAAATATGCTATAACAGGGCTAAGGAAATGTATGGCGACCCCGTTCCTGACATAGTTATGAAAAGACTTGACAGGGAGCTTAATTCCATTATTTCAAACGGATATTCGGTTATGTACATCATTGCACAGAAGCTGGTATGGAAGTCAAATGAGGATGGATATCTGGTTGGCTCGCGTGGTTCGGTTGGCTCATCACTTGCAGCTACAATGGCGGGTATTACTGAGGTTAATCCCCTAAGTCCGCATTATTTGTGCGGCAAATGTCATTACGTTGATTTTGATTCTGATGAGGTTAAGGCATTTGCAGGCGGTGCAGGATGCGATATGCCGGATAAGAATTGTCCGGTGTGCGGAGAAAAATTAAAAAAAGAGGGCTTTGACATTCCTTTTGAAACCTTCCTCGGCTTCAAGGGCAATAAAGAGCCGGATATAGACCTTAATTTCTCAGGAGAATATCAAAGTAAGGCACATGCATACACGGAGGTTATTTTCGGCTACGGACAAACCTTTAAGGCGGGAACAATCGGCACTGTTGCCGATAAAACAGCATATGGCTATGTGGCGAAATACTATGATGAGCATGGCATTTCCAAAAGACCTGCCGAAATAGCACGAATAGCTGAGGGATGCACCGGAGTAAAGCGCACCACGGGACAGCATCCGGGCGGCATTGTTGTTTTGCCGATTGGGCATGATATAAATGAATTTACACCCGTACAGCACCCTGCAAATGATGTAACCTCCAATATTATAACCACACATTTTGATTACCACAGCATTGACCATAACCTGTTAAAGCTGGATATACTCGGACATGATGACCCGACAATGATAAGAATGCTTCAGGATTTGACGGGAATGGACCCGAAGGATATTCCGCTTGACAGCCCCGAGGTAATGAGCCTTTTTCAGAACACACAGGCACTTGGAATAAAGCCCGAGGACATAGGAGGCTGTAAATTAGGTGCATTGGGCATCCCTGAATTTGGAACTGATTTTGCCATGCAGATGCTTATCGATACAAAACCGCAGCATTTTTCGGATTTGGTCAGGATTGCCGGACTTTCGCATGGTACGGATGTATGGCTTGGCAATGCACAGGAGCTTATTAAAAGCGGACAGGCAACGATTTCAACTGCAATTTGTACACGTGATGACATTATGACATATTTAATCGGTATGGGACTTGATTCGGAGGAGTCCTTTAAGATTATGGAGGCTGTCCGTAAGGGTACTGTTGCCAAAAAGAAATGCGGCAACTGGGAAGAATGGAAAAAGGATATGAAGGAGCACAACGTGCCCGACTGGTATATCTGGTCCTGTGAAAAGATACAGTATATGTTCCCTAAAGCACATGCGGCAGCGTATGTAATGATGGCATGGAGAATTGCATACTGTAAGGTGTTCTTTCCATTGGCGTATTATGCGGCATACTTTAGTATACGTGCCAAGGCTTTTTCGTACGAGGCTATGTGTATGGGAAGGGATAAGCTTGATTTTTATCTTTCTGAATTTAAGAGAAGGATGGATTCGGGCGACAAGGCTCAGGAGCTTTCACCGAAGGAGGAGGGCATGTACAGCGATATGCGTATCGTCCAGGAGATGTATGCGAGGGGCTTTGAGTTTTTACCTATTGATTTGTTCAGAGCCCAGGCACTGCATTTTCAGATTATAGACGGAAAACTGATGCCTTCACTTAATTCAGTTGACGGGCTGGGTGATAATGCAGCTATGGCTATTGAGGAGGCAGCAGCGCAGGGCGAATTTCTTTCCAAAGAGGATTTTAGGAACAGAACCAAGGCGACAAGCACCCAGATTGAACTTTTGGATAAGCTTGGAATACTTGGAAACCTCCCTGAAAATAACCAATTATCCCTGTTTGACTGAACATAAATATGTGTATTTTAAATTTATTGAAAAATTTATTGAAAAATTTATAAAAAAAGTGCTTGCATTTTGTTAATCGGTAGTGTATGATAGCAAGGTAGCAAGTATGGTTCGTTGGTCAAGCGGCTAAGACGCCGCCCTCTCAAGGCGGAAACACGGGTTCGATTCCCGTACGAACTATTGACTATTTTATGAATAGCCCAACCCTAGCAGACGTTCCAAGTAATTGGAACGTTTTTTATGTATTTGATTAATAAAAGATTTAGGAGGATTTATGGCACGCAGGGAAACCTATGAACAAAGGACACAGGAGCTTATTATGCCGGTCATTAAGGAAAACAATTTTGAACTTGTTGATGTTGAATTTGTCAAAGAGGCTTCAAACTGGTATTTGAGACTTTATGTTGACAAAGAGGGCGGAATCACGATTAATGATTGTGAACTGGTAAGCCGGGCAATGAGCGATATCCTTGATAAAGAAGATTATATCCAGGAATCCTATATTCTTGAGGTGAGTTCACCGGGACTTGGAAGACCACTGAAAAAAGACAAGGATTTTGCAAGAAGCATTGACAGCGAAGTTGAAGTAAAGCTTTTTAAGGCGATGGATGGCTGCAAAGAGTTTACGGGACTTTTAAAGTCATATGACAAAAATAATGTCACCATAGAAACCGATAATAATGAATTGTTACAGATAGACAGAACTAATATTGCGCTAATAAGATTAGCATTTGATTTTTAAGGGAGGATGAAAAAATGAACAAAGAGTTAATTGCAGCACTTGATATGCTTGAGGAAGAGAAAGGAATAAAGAAAGAGGTTGTTATTGCAGCAATCGAAAATTCTCTTATGACGGCATGCCAGAAGCATTTCGGAAGAACTGATAACATCAAGGTTACAGTCGACCAGAAAACAGGTGAATTCAAGGTTGTTGCAGAAAAGACGGTGGTTGAGAATGTTGATGATGAGCTTACACAAATCAGCATTGTAAATGCCAAGGCAATGAACGCAAAGTATGATATCGGAGATTTGGTTAATGTTCCGATTAAATCCACGGAGTTCAGCAGAATAGCAACATCAAATGCTAAGAGTGTTATTCAGCAGAAGATACGTGAAGAAGAAAAAAATCTTCTTTATAATGTTTTCTATGAAAAGGAAAAAGATATTGTCACAGGTATCGTGCAAAAAATTGATGACAGAAACATATACATTAACTTAGGAAAGGTTGATGCCGTTCTTACAGAAAAGGAACAGGTTAAGACAGAGGTATTTAAGCCTACGGAAAGAATTAAGCTGTATATTGTTGAGGTTAAAAATGACACTAAAGGTCCAAAGGTTATAGTTTCAAGAACTCATCCGGATCTTGTAAAGAGACTTTTTGAATCCGAAGTTGCGGAGGTACGTTCCGGAGTCGTTGAAATTAAAAATATTGCAAGAGAAGCAGGCTCAAGAACCAAGATTGCTGTCTGGTCCAATGATGAAAATGTTGACCCGGTCGGCGCATGTGTAGGTATCAATAGTTCGCGTGTCAATGCAATCGTTGAGGAGCTAAGGGGCGAGAAAATAGATATTATCAACTGGAGCGAGGACCCGGCTGTACTTATTGAAAATGCTTTAAGTCCTGCGGATGTTGTTTCGGTAACCGTGTATGATGACAAAACAGCGGAGGTTGTAGTGCCTGATAACAAGCTTTCACTTGCAATCGGCAAAGAAGGACAGAATGCTCGTCTTGCTGCAAGACTTACAGGCTACAAGATTGATATTAAGAGTGAGTCACAGGTCAATAATTACGAAGCTGTAAATGAAAATGAAGATAATGAATAATAAAAATAAGCAGGTGTAAATGGTGGGTGCAATTAGAAAACAACCTTTAAGACAATGCATAGGCTGCGGTCAAATGAAGGAAAAAAGAGAATTATACAGAATTATCAGAACCCCGCAGAATGATATTGTTCTGGATGTGACAGGAAAACAGAACGGAAGAGGTGCATATATCTGTCCTGACAGCGGATGTCTTCAGAAGGTTATCTCAACCAGGGGATTGGAGCGTGCATTTAAAATGAGTATTCCTGCCGATGTTTATGATAATCTTGCGAAGGAGCTTAAAAAATATGAATCAGAATAAAGTGCTGTCATTAGTCAGTCTGGCACAAAAGGCCGGAAAAGTTACGAGTGGTGAGTTTTCAGTGGAAAAGTCGGTAAAGACAGGACATTCATTTTTGGTTCTTGTAGCGGATGATTCATCGGACAATACAAAGAAGATGTTTTCTAATATGTGTGAGTATTATAATGTTCCTATTTATTTTTTGTCGGATAAGGAAAATCTCGGACATTTTATCGGAAAGGAATTCAGAGCATCTGTTTCGATAAATGATGAAGGGTTTGCTGATTCCATAAAAAAACAGCTCAGTGTTTTAAATCAGTAAGGAGAAATGTGTATGTCTAAAATGAGAGTTCATGAATATGCTAAATCAATAGAGAAGGAAAGCAAGGAAATTATCAGTTTCTTAAAGGAAAACGGAATTGAAGTTAAGAATCATATGAGTACGATTGATGACCCTGAAATTGCAATTTTAAATAAAAAGTTTGGGAAAAAGCAGGAGCAGAAGGAGGATGTAAAAAATCCTGAGAAGGCTCAGACAAAGCCTGAGGTACAAACTGCACCGAAGTCTGAGAACAAACCTGAGGAAAAGAAGGCTGACACAAAGACCGAGGGTAATGCCCAGCCTCAGAAGAAGGTAATTTCACAGGTGATTAAGGGAAATTCTGCCAACAAGCCTTTTAACCGTGATAA
>CAYOHM010000024.1:0-24098 GCA_964403785.1 uncultured Alistipes sp. | reverse complement strand
TTCCGTAGGAGCCGAGATAATCGGCATTGGCGATAAAAATCTGGTCCACGATATTATAGAGTGCGGCGACAAGCAGGGAAATGATGCAGGGAATAGCATATTTTCGCATGAGTATGCCGACATTTTCAGTGGCGAGAAATGATTGGTTTGTTTGTTCCATTTTAAATTGAACCTCCTGTTTTTGATAGGAGTCTTTTTGAGGAAAGCTGCCACAACCTAACCGCAAAAAAAGGTGCAAATCCATAATCTGGACTTGCACCTTTCGGCTACGCGATTATCCAAATGTTAGCACATTTATTTAAAAATTTCAAATGAAATTTTATGGAAGGATGAATCGAAATATGGTAGAATATGAAAAACAGGTGGTGAATTTAAGTTATGGAAAAGAATACAAAGATAAATGAGAGCTTTTATAAGAGTATGGCAGACCAGGACAGAGCTGCTGTTGTAATGTGTAATCTGAAGCACGAGATTATCTATATGAATCCGGCAGCAGAGCAATATTATGGTAAGAGGGGAGGAGGCAAGCTGGTTGGCGCCAGTTTGCTGGATTGCCATAATCCGGAATCCCAGGAAAAGATACGCCGTGTGGTTGACTGGTTTTCACAGGATGAGAGTCATAATATTGTTTATACATTTCACAATGATAAGCAGAATAAAGATGTATATATGGTGGCACTCAGGGACGCCGGAAAACTCATTGGATATTATGAAAAACACGAGTACAGAAATGCTGAAACCATGAAATTATATGATTTGTGGTAAAGGATTTTATGTTTTGATAAACTTAATAAAATATGTCATCGTACCGATAAAGAAAATATAGAATATATGATAAATATCGTAGTGGATGTGGAAAGGGGTAATTATGAGAATAACAACGCAGATGTTAAATGAGTCGGCAAGGGAAGCAGGGCTGCCAATCAATAATACGTCCCTGCTGAATTATATTGATGGCGACGACAGTACAACGGATAATAGTCTTTTGGACGCATTAAGTAAAAAGTCAACGACGGATACCGTACAAAAAAGTTCTTATGAACAGCTGGAGAAGTCTGCAGATGAATTGGAAGACGCTGCGTCGGTTTTAACTTCTGAGAAGGACGATAATATTTATGCGCAGGCAAGGAAAAACGAAGACACTGAGGCTGTGAAGAAACAGGCAAAAGAGCTGCTTTCTGATTATAATGATATGCTGGAAAAGCTGGGCAAATCCGATTCTTCTCTGAATGCCTATTATAAGCAGATGCTTGGGGAAGTTTATAGCAATGAAAAAGAGGGCTTGAACCTCATAGGCATTTATACAGACAAGGATGGATATTTAAGTCTGGATGAGAGCAAGTTTGATGAGGCAGATATTGATACTCTGGAGAAAGTGCTGGGAAGTACTTCCGGTTTTTCTGCAAAGACAGGCTATATTGCGAGCCGGGTGGCAAATAATGCGGAATCCTATCTGGAAAGTATGTCGAGCCAGTATAATTCGACTGGCAAGAACTATTCCTCATACTCAAATAGCAGATACAATTTTTGGGGATAAAATATTAATAAGCAAACTGATAGCTGCTGATTTGTATTAAATTTACGAGGTGAAAAGAAATGTTGGAAGTAGGAACAAAAGCGCCGGCATTTGAGCTGCCGGACCAGAACGGAGTTATTCATACTCTCGAGGAATATAAGGGAAAGAAGGTTATCCTGTATTTTTATCCGAAGGACAACACGCCGGGCTGCACGAAGCAGGCATGCGGATTCTCTGAAAGGTATCCGCAGTTTCAGGAAAAAGGGGCAGTTGTTCTTGGAGTGAGCAAGGATACGGTTGCTTCGCATAAAAAGTTTGAAGAAAAATATGGGCTGGCATTTACTTTGCTGTCAGATCCGGAACGCAAAGTAATAGAAGCCTATGATGTCTGGAAGGAAAAGAAAAACTACGGAAAGGTTTCCATGGGCGTGGTTCGTACTACATACCTGATTGACGAGAAAGGAATCATTGTAAAAGCGAATGATAAGGTAAAGGCTGCAGAAGATCCTGAAA
This sequence comes from uncultured Alistipes sp., assembly GCA_964403785.1. Taxonomy (GTDB): domain Bacteria; phylum Bacillota; class Clostridia; order Lachnospirales; family Lachnospiraceae; genus MGBC120314. The sequence goes on along the minus strand of CAYOHM010000024.1, from coordinate 22,069 downwards.
AGATGCTGGGTGAATTGTAATGAGCGAGATTCTCGATGATAAACGATACAGTACACCGGAAGAAGCATTAAAGGTTCTGTTTGGCTACGATTCTTTTAGACCGGGACAGAAGCAGGTAATTGACAGCATACTGTCAGGAAGAGATGCGTTTGCTGTTATGCCGACAGGCGCCGGAAAGTCAGTGTGTTATCAAATTCCGGCGATGGTGCTGCCGGGGATTACACTGGTTGTTTCACCGCTTATTTCGCTTATGCAGGATCAAGTAAAGGCTTTAAATGAAGCCGGTGTTTCAGCGGCATTCATTAATAGTTCCCTGTCTGAAAGTGAATTGTGTGAAACAGTAAGAAATGCCAGACAAGGCTTATACAAAATCATTTATGTGGCCCCGGAACGTCTTGTTACTGAGGGCTTCATTGATTTGGCGCGCAATGTGCAGATTTCAATGGTGACAGTGGATGAAGCACATTGTATTTCTCAGTGGGGACAGGATTTTCGTCCGAGCTATATGAAAATCGTAGAGTTCGTAAAAATGTTGGAAAAAAGACCAATTTTGAGTGCATTCACAGCTACCGCGACAAAAACAGTCCAAGAAGATATAGTTTGCACGTTGGGGCTTAATAATCCATATGTCTTAGTAACCGGTTTTGATCGGGATAATCTCTTTTTCCAAGTAGATAAGCCAAAGGACAAGGATAAGTATGTTGTTGATTATATATTAAAGCATCCCGGAGAGAGTGGAATAGTCTACTGTGCCACAAGGAAGAATGTCGACAGTCTTTATGAACTTTTAAAGGGCAGAGGTGTTTCGGTAGCAAAGTATCATGCCGGAATGGGACCTGTCCAGAGAAAGAAAATGCAGGATGATTTTGTATTCGATTATATAAGTATTGTAGTTGCAACAAATGCTTTTGGAATGGGAATAGATAAATCCAATGTCAGATTTGTTATTCACTATAATATGCCGCAGAGCATGGAAAATTATTATCAGGAAGCGGGAAGAGCCGGGCGAGATGGCTTGGACTCCAAGTGTATACTTTTATTTTCGCCACAGGATATTGTCATTAACAGATATTTGTTGGAACACAAGGAAATGACGGAGATGGACTCCATTGACATAGAAACTGTCAAAGAGCGTGATATACAGCGTTTGCAGACCATGGAAAGGTATTGCTATACGACGGAATGTCTGCGCAATTATATTTTGAAATACTTTGGAGAAAATCCCGAGAAACCTTGTGAAGATTGCGGCAATTGTCTGAGAGAGTTTGAAACTTTAGATATGACTGACGCGGCAAAGCAGATTATCAACTGTGTTTATGAAGCTAAGGGCAGGTATGGCAGGAATATTATCATCGATACGGTTGCCGGAGCGAAAACAGCAAGACTTGAGGAAATAGGTGCGGTAACTTATAAATCATACGGTGTGCTTGCTGCAATAAATAAGAATCTGTTAAGAAGATTGGTAGAACAGCTGGTACTGGAAGGGTATCTTCTGGTAGGCGATTATCAGGTACTTAAAATGGGGGATATCACTGAATTAAAGAACCCTGAAACAAAGGTGCTGGTAAAAATTACTGACGAGGACAAGCTTCCTCAAAGGGCTGAAAAAACCAAGAAAAAATCAAATGGTAAGGAGGCTCTTACATCTGCCGGATTTAAACTGTTTGATAAATTTAGGGAGCTTCGCCTTGAGATTGCCAGGGAAGAAAGTATGCCGCCGTACATCATTTTCAGTGATAAGACATTGATAGATATGGCAGTAAAAGTACCTATGTCAAAGAGCGAAATGCTTAACGTTTCCGGTGTAGGCGAGAACAAATTCAATAAGTATGGTGAACGCTTCCTTGCACTGATAAAAGAATGCATGGGAGAATACAAGGAATTATAATATATGGGAAAGAAAACAAATTCTAACGAGCTTAAGACGAATGTGATGCGTTTGCTAAAAATATTGACAATATATATCTGACATGCTAATATCCTATTAAAGCAGTAGGGAAAGTGGGAAGGGTGCAATGGAGCGCCTGTCAGTGTTTTATTTTTTACCGGATAAGAAAAAGAATGGAGAGAAAAAGATATGTCAGAAATTAAGCAAAGTGCAGTAGAATTAATCGGTAATACACCAATGTTAAGATTAAACAATTATGAGAAGGCAACAGGAATAACTGATGCGGTAATTCTTGCAAAACTCGAATATTTGAATCCGGCTGGTTCGGTAAAGGATCGTATTGCTCTTTCAATGGTGGAAGATGCAGAGCAGAAGGGCTTGATAAAACCGGGTGCGACGATTATTGAACCAACCAGTGGTAATACAGGAATAGGACTTGCATTAGTTGCTGCAGCAAAGGGATACAAGGCAGTGTTAACTCTTCCGGATACAATGAGTATTGAGAGAAGAAATTTGTTAAAAGCATATGGTGCACAAATAGTTCTTACTGAGGGCTTAAAGGGAATGAAGGGTGCAATTGAAAAAGCAGAAGAAATCCATAGGGAGACTCCTGGCTCTTATATCCTTGGGCAGTTCTCTAATCCGGCTAATCCAAAGGTTCATAGAGAAACTACAGGTCCTGAGATTTGGAAACAGACAGATGGCAAGGTTGATATTTTTGTTGCCGGTGTTGGAACAGGCGGCAGCATTACCGGTATTGGTGAATATTTAAAATCACAGAATCCGAATGTACAGATTGTTGCTGTTGAACCTGCCGGAAGTCCGGTTCTTTCTAAGGGAACTCCTGGTCCGCACAAGATTCAGGGTATTGGTGCAGGATTTGTGCCTGAGGTGCTGAATACGGCAATTTATGACGAGATACTTCCGATTGAAAATGATGATGCATTTGAACAAGGAAGAAAGTTTGCAGTAACTGAAGGAATTCTTGTAGGTATTTCTTCCGGTGCTGCTCTTAAAGCTGCGACTATATTGGCAGCCAGACCTGAGAATAAAGGAAAGACGATAGTAGCTTTGTTACCTGATTCAGGGGACCGCTATTTATCAACATCTTTATTTACTAAGTAGAATAATATGAAGCATTGATTTATTTCCGCATGTATAGTGCGGAAATAAATTTTTTAAAAACCTACTGAAATAGTAGGAATAGGTAGGAATGGCTGAATGTCAATAAAATATAATAAAAAAATATTAGGCTTTATGGCTTCGTTCATATTGATTAGTTTGTGTACAGGCTGTGCAAATGCCAAGAGAGATTACATAATCAATGTTTCTTATGATGCTACAAGAGAATTGTATGAAAGCTATAATAAACTGTTTAAAGAGCATTGGAAAGACATAAGCGGAACGGATATTGAGGTTATTCAGTCCCATGGAGGGTCCGGAAAACAGGCATTGGAAGTTTCCAATGGATTGGAAGCGGATGTAGTTACCTTGGCATTAGAACAGGATATCAGAGCTATTGCTGATTCGGGAATGATTGATGAAGATTTTGTGGAAGAATATCCTGAACAGTCAGCACCGTATACTTCTATCATTGTTTTTTTGGTAAGAAGCGGCAATCCGAAGAATATTGCGGATTGGGATGATTTGTTAAGAGATGACGTGGATATTATTATGCCGAATCCAAAAACAAGCGGCGGAGCAAGGTGGAATTATTTGGCTGCCTGGGCTTATTTTGAAAAACAAGGTCAAAGTGACGAAGAAATACTAAGTTCCATGAAGCAGCTTTTTGAGAATGTACTGGTACTGGATTCCGGAGCCAGAGCCTCAGCTACCACCTTTGTAGAAAATGGGCAGGGCGATGTGCTTATTGCATGGGAAAATGAAGCTTTCCTAAGCCTTAATGAATATCCGGGAGAATATGAAATTGTGATTCCATCAAGCTCAATAAAGTGCCAGCCTACAGTGGCTGTTGTGGATGAAATGGCACAAAAGCATGAAACCGAAGCTGTAGCCAGTGAATACCTGAATTATTTATATAGTGATGAGGCACAGATAATAGTTGCGGAGAATTATTATCGACCGGTTAATGAAGAAATTTCACTTCAGTTTGAAATAGATGGAAAAGAAAGAGTAATCAAAGGTATCTCGGAAAATAAAAGATGGATAGTCAAGAATATTGATTTGGTAGATATTGAATATTTTGGAGGATGGGAGGAAGCTACCAACAAACATTTTGTAGATGGTGGTTTCTTTGATAGCATTTATGAATAAGACAAAACAAAAGAGGGTAATTCCGGGCTTTGGGTTGACATTAGGAATTACGATTTCCATGTTGAGTGTAATTGTACTCATTCCACTTTGTTCCCTGATAATATATTCTGCCAAATTATCCCCGGCTGAATTTTTTAGTGTTATTTTAGGTAAGAGAGTACTGTATGCATATTATGTAAGTATTTCTACTGCATTTATTGCATCACTAATAAATGCAGTTATGGGGATGATTATGGCATGGGTTCTTGTGCGGTATGAGTTCCCCGGAAAGAAGATTATGGATGGTATGATTGAACTTCCTTTTGCGTTGCCAACCGCAGTTGCAGGTATCGCACTTACCCATTTGACGACTACGGATGGCTGGATTGGAAGTGTGTTTGACAAAATGGGGATTCAGATTGCATATACCAAGAGTGGTATTGTATTCGCGTTGGTCTTTGTAGGAATACCGTTTGTAGTCAGAAGTGTTCAGCCTGTGTTGGAAAAGCTGGATGGCTCGTATGAAGAAGCTATGGAAATTCTGGGTGCAACACCATTCTATACATTTAAAAAAGTAATCTTTCCTGAAATTTTTCCGGCATTGCTGGGTGGATTTACAATGGCATTTGCCAGATGTTTGGGAGAATATGGAAGCGTGGTCTTTATTGCCGGCAACAAGCCGTTTGACACGGAAATAGCTCCGCTTTTGATTATGTCAAAACTACAGGAATTTGATTATACGGCAGCAACTTCTATAGCATTACTTATGCTTATTACAGCATTTGTTATTCTTATGATTAATTCTGTGATTCAGTATAATGCTGCGAAGAAGGTTAAGTAAAAGAGGAAAGAATATGGATAAAACATCACAGGTGAAAAAAGAGAATAAGGTTGTTAAGTGGTTAATGATTGGAATATGCGTATTGTTTTTGACGATTATGCTTGTGTTGCCGCTTGCTTACATTATTTATACAGCCCTTGCTGATGGAATAGGAAAATTTTGGGATGAAATAACAGATACTTATACGTTAAAAGCAATGAAGCTCACAATTATTGCAACAGTATGGGCATTGGCGGTAAATACTGTTTTTGGATTAAGTGCTGCGTGGTGTCTGACAAGATTTGATTTCAAAGGGAAGAAGGTTATTTCGGCACTGATAGATTTGCCGTTAACAGTATCACCGGTTATTGCCGGCTTAGTATTCCTGTTAACCTACGGAAGACAAAGCATTTTGTATCCGCTGTTAAATGAACTTGGAATTTCAATTATATTTGCAGTTCCGGGTGTTATCCTTGCAACTATCTTTGTTACATTTCCATATATTTCAAGAGAGATTATTCCGGTTTTAAATGCAATCGGAACGGACGAAGAAGAGGCAGCAGCTTTGATGGGAATGAATGGTTTTACGATTTTTCGAAAGATTACATTCCCGCATATCAGATGGGCTTTTTTATTTGGTGTGGTGCTTTGTTCAGCAAGAGCTATGGGAGAGTTTGGAGCTGTGTCCGTTTTGTCCGGTCATCTGAAGGGCTTGACTAATACGCTGCCGCTTCATATTGAGATGCTCTATCAGGGATATGATTTTACGGGAGCATTTGCTGTATCGGCATTATTGATTTTGATGGCAATAATTATCTTAATATTAAGAAATATTTTAGAAAAGAAGGATGCCTAATATGGAATATGTGACACTTAAAAATATAAATAAATCATACGGTTCATATCAGGCGTCAACGGATGTGAATTTAAGCATCAAAAAGGGTAAATTAGTCGCGCTGCTGGGTCCGAGCGGGTCGGGTAAAACTACGATTCTTCGTATGATAGCGGGATTGGAAAAACAGGACAGCGGAGATATTATCATTGACGGGAAAGTGGTAAATGATCTTCCCGGCAGTAAAAGAGGTATTGGTTTTGTATTTCAAAACTATGCATTGTTTAGGTATATGACGGTAGCAGAAAATATTGCAACAGGCTTGAAGATTCAGAAAATGCCCAAAAAACAGATTAAGGAGAGAGTTGAAGAACTCTTGGATTTAGTCGGCTTGAAGGGCTTGGGAGGCAGATATCCCAATCAATTATCCGGTGGTCAAAGGCAGAGAGTTGCGTTTGCAAGAGCAATTGCACCAAATCCGCAGTTATTGCTTTTGGATGAGCCATTTGCCGCCATTGATGCAAAGGTCAGACAGGAGCTTAGAAGCTGGCTTAGGGAAATGATAACTAATCTTGGTATAACAAGTATCTTCGTAACACACGATCAGGATGAGGCCATTGAGGTGTCGGATGAAATCATTTTGACAAACAAAGGCAGAATTGAGCAGGTTGGAACTCCTGCAGATATTTATGCAAATCCACAGACAGCATTTACAGCTAACTTTTTTGGTAAAAATGCAGTCTTTAATGATTATGAAGGGCTTCGTTCATTTGAACATATAGATGGGTTTGATAAAATATTGATTCGCCCTGAGTTCGTGAGAATATATAAGGAAAATGAACCACAGCAGTTTGCTGCAACATCATCTCCGGGCAAGGTATTAAAGATTGTTTTTAGAGGAGATTATTCAGAAATTACAGTGAAGGTTGGGGATAAGGTAATTGTAGGTTCGAGAAGTATGGGAGATAATCCTGTGTCGGTTGGTGAAGATGTATATGTACTTGTGTACCGCCTCATACTGACAAAGGGTGATAAAGTCAAGATTCTTGATAATTATGTTTTACTGGGAGACGAAGTATTTATGTAGGAGGAACGCCGGGATGAGCGTAACATTTGATATAAAAACAATCAGAACAGACGTATTAATTATTGGTGGTGGAACTGCAGGCTGCTATGCGGCATATGTGTTGGGACAAAACGGAAAATATAAAGTGTTGGTTGCAGAAAAAGCAAACATCAAAAGAAGCGGATGTTTAGCTGCAGGTGTAAATGCTATTAATGCATACATCACAAAAGGTAAAGTTCCGATGGATTATGTGAATTATGCAAAAAAAGATGCAAAGGGCATTGTGAGGGAAGATTTGCTTCTGTCTATGTCCGAGGGACTTAACGAAGTTACTAAGACATTGGAAGATAACGGGCTTGTGATTTTGAAGGATGAAAACGGAGAGTATGTAACAAGAGGTGACCGTAATATCAAAATAAATGGTGAAAATATCAAGCTTATATTGGCAGATATGGCATCGCGTCAAGGCAATGTTTCGGTTCTGAATCACATTAATATAACAGATTATATTGTAGAAAATAATGAAATTCTCGGGGCTGTCGGCTTTGATGTTGATGAGAGGGTTGCAACTGTCATTTATGCAAGAGCCGTACTTGTAGCTACAGGTGGTGCAGCTGGTCTTTACAGACCTAACAATCCGGGATTTTCAAGACATAAAATGTGGTATCCGCCTTTTAATACAGGTGCCGGTTATGCAATGGGAATTCAGGCAGGCGCAGAGATGACAACATTTGAAATGCGGTTTATCGCACTTAGATGTAAGGATACCATTGCTCCAACCGGAACTATTGCTCAGGGTGTAAGGGCAAAGCAGATGAATGGATTGTCTGAAATCTATGAGACCAAATATGGTGTAGCTACATGTGAACGTGTATATGGAACTACAAAAGAAAATCAGGAAGGCAGAGGTCCTTGCTATTTAAAAACTGATGAGATTACAAAAGAACAGGAAGAGGACTTGTATAGGGCATATTTGAATATGGCACCTAGTCAGACTCTAAAATGGTTAGAAGGAGGACAGGGTCCGGCTACGCAGAATGTTGAGATTGAAGGAACTGAGCCATATATTGTTGGTGGACATACCGCAAGCGGATATTGGATTGATGATAACCGTTCAACTACAATTAAAGGTCTTTATGCAGCGGGTGACGTTGCAGGAGGTGCACCTCAAAAGTATGTTACGGGAGCAATTGTAGAAGGTAAAATCGCAGCGGAAAGCATTATTAAGTTCCTTGATGCTTCAAACGGAAATAGTACAGAGGCTGATGAAATTGCCAAGGGTTGTATTGAAGGGTACAGGAAATATTTTGATAATGAGGAAAGCCTGATTACTATTGAACAAGTGGAAGAAACTATGCAAAAAATTATGGATACATACGCAGGTGGTATTGGCAGTAATTATCAGTTCAATGAAACAGGGCTTTCTCTTGCAAAAGAAAAGTTAGAAGGACTGTTACCGGTCATAGCTTCTCTTAAGGCAAATGATATGGATGACCTGCTTCAAATCTATGAAATCAGGGAACGTATGACAGTCTGCTTTTCAGTAATTGAACATTTGCTGGCAAGAAAGGAAACCAGGTGGCATAGTTTTGCAGAAAATATGAATTATCCTGATGAAAGCAGCGACTATAATAAATATGTGAATTCTTATAAAGAAGATGGTAAGATTAAAATAGTAATGAGAGAATTAGTAGATGCAAATCAAAAGCTTATTTTTTCATTTGACAGGAATAATAAAGTTACAGTCGGAGGTGGGATAAGGTGAGTATTGCAATCAATAATCATAAATGCGTTGGATGTGGAAAATGTGTGCAGGCTTGTCCGGGTAATTTAATAAAGCTTAAGGATGGAAAGGCTGTTATTCGTCGCCAGAAAGATTGCTGGGGCTGTACTTCCTGTCTTAAGGAATGTAAATTAAAGGCTATTTCGTTTTTCCTTGGCGCAGATATGGGTGGTAAGGGCTCTGTCTTATCGGTAGAGGAAAAAGGCAATGAAAGAATTTGGACTGTGACTGCTCCGGATGGAACTGAAAAAACAATAGTTGTAAACACAAAAGAATCAAATAAATATTAGAGGAGAGATGACATGAGTACAATGACACATTTAGATGAATTAGAAGCAGAAGCAATATACATTATTAGAGAAGTGGCGGCAGAATGTGAAAAGCCGGTTATGCTCTACTCTATTGGTAAGGACAGCTCTGTAATGCTTCATTTGGCACTTAAAGCTTTTTATCCTGAGAAACCGCCATTTCCGTTTTTGCATGTAAATACAACCTGGAAGTTTAAGGAAATGATAGAATTTAGAGATTATGTGGCAAAAAAATACGGACTGGAAATGATTGAGTATATCAATGAGGAAGGAGTTAGAGCCGGAATCAATCCGTTTGACCATGGTTCAGCCTATACGGATATTATGAAGACACAGGCATTAAAGCAGGCTTTGGATAAGTATAAATTCACAGCAGCTTTTGGCGGCGGACGAAGGGACGAGGAGAAATCAAGAGCAAAAGAAAGAATCTTTTCATTCCGTAACTCAGCTCATGCGTGGGACCCGAAAAATCAAAGACCTGAGATGTGGAAGCTTTTCAATACAAAGCTATTTAAGGGCGAGGAAGTACGAGTATTTCCGCTTTCTAACTGGACTGAAAAAGATATTTGGCAGTATATCGCAAGAGAGAATATAGAAATTCCTTCTTTATATTTCGCAAAGGAAAGACCTGTTGTTGAAAGAGATGGAAACATTATTATGGTTGACGATGAACGTATGCAGCAGCGTTTGCTTCCGGGAGAAAAAATCGTTAACAAAAAAGTGCGATTCAGAACACTGGGATGTTATCCGCTTACAGGTGGTGTTGAGTCCGATGCAGATACCTTGGAGGCAATAATTGAGGAAACTCTTAGTGCCGTTTCATCTGAAAGAACAACCAGGGTTATTGATAATGAGGCAGCCGGCTCAATGGAACGAAGGAAAAGAGAAGGTTATTTCTAGGAGGATTTCAATATGCAGTTACTTAAATTTATTACATGTGGAAGTGTAGATGACGGAAAATCCACGCTGATAGGTCACATTTTATATGATTCAAAATTATTATACGCAGATCAGGAAAAAGCTTTGGAGTTAGATTCAAAAGTGGGAAGCAGAGAAGGCGCAATTGATTACTCTTTGCTTTTGGACGGATTAATGGCAGAACGTGAACAGGGTATTACCATAGACGTTGCCTACCGCTATTTTACAACGGATAACAGAAGCTTTATCGTAGCAGATACTCCGGGACACGAAGAATATACAAGAAATATGGCTGTAGGGGCATCCTTTGCAGATCTTGCAGTTATCCTGATAGATGCAAAGCAGGGTGTGCTCACCCAGACAAGAAGGCATGCAAGAATATGTTCTTTAATGGGTATTAAGTATTTTGTATTTGCTGTTAATAAAATGGATTTAGTGGGCTACGATGAAAAACGTTTTAATGAGATTGAAGAACAGATTCAAACACTAAAGGACGAGCTTGAATTAGAGAATACAACCATCATCCCTGTATCAGCCACGGAGGGCGATAATATTACCAAAAAGAGTGATAACACGGCATGGTATACAGGACCGGCACTTCTTACATATTTGGAAACAGTTGACATTAAGAAAAGCAAAGATGAGCAGGGCTTCTATATGCCTGTTCAAAGAGTATGCCGTCCGAATCATACCTTCAGAGGTTTTCAGGGACAGATTGAAGCGGGCAGCATTAAGGTCGGAGACGAGATTACAACATATCCAAGCAATGAAAAGGCTCATGTTAAGAGCGTTCATCTTGCAGATAAAGAAGTGGAGGAAGCCTTCGAGGGACAGCCTGTTACCATTCAGCTTGACCGTGAAGTTGATGTGTCAAGAGGCTGTGTATTGGAAATTAAATCCGGCATATCCATCGCTTCCTGTGTCGAGTCAACCCTGCTTTGGATGGATGATACAGAGCTTGAGGAAGGAAAGAATTACTTTGTAAAGCTGGGAACAAAATTAATTCCGGGTGTCCTTAAAAACATTAAATATACAATTGATGTAAATACCGGCGAGAAGAAAGAAGCAAAAACACTTAAGAAAAATGAAATTGCGGTATGTGAGCTGACATTTGCGGATGCAATTGTAGTTGATTTGTTCGAAAAACACAGGACTCTTGGAGAGTTAATCTTAATAGACCGTGTAACCAATATGACATCTGCATGCGGCGTTGTTACTGCAATTTTGGTGAATGCAAATGCTTCTTCAGACAGCATAATTGATTGTGAAGCAAGAAGCAACTTCAAGGGCCAGCGAGCTGTAACGGTAGAGTTTAGGAAAGACGAATTTGGAAATAACTTGGAATTCGTTCAAAAGGTTGAGAAGGAGCTGGCAATACTTGGAAGACATACTTATCTGTATGTGCCAAAAAATGGTGAAGACATTAAGAATGTTGTTAAGCATTTGAATAATGCGGGTATATTGGTTTTACTTTATGCAGAGGATGTGGATACATCATTATTTGCGGATAATCGTTCATATATCAGTAACTGGCAGGAAGAAAAGTTATCTGCAAGTGAGGCTGCACAGGTGGTTTACAGGTATTCCGGTATCCATGGAGATGATAGTGAAGGTGGAGCATTTATCTAAACCTACATGATATATTGACTTAGTAGGGATAAAGATGATAAGATAAACTTATTTAAGAAGAAACTAGAGGTAGAGATATGACAAAAACACAGTATGGATTTAATACAGCATTGCTGCATGGAGTCGACGATGACAATCCTTATGGTACAACGCTGGTTCCTGTATACCAAAGCAGTTCCTTTAGACAGCCGGACGCAGAAACCTTGGAAAAAATCTTCAACAATAAAGCGGTTGGTTTCTCTTATACAAGAATTAACAACCCAACGGTAGAAGCCTTCGAGAAAAGAGTAAATAATTTAGAGGGTGGTTTGGCTTCTGTAGCCTGTGCCTCCGGTATGGCAGCTCTTTTTAATGCAATGGTTAATATCCTGCAGGCAGGAGATGAAATTGTTGCCGCTGCCGGCTTATATGGCGGCACAGTGGAGCTGTTTGATGATTTAGAAGGACTTGGAATTAAAACAAAGTATGTTGTGGACAATTCTCCATTGAATTATGAAAAATTGATTACAGATAAAACTAAGCTTGTTTTTGCTGAGACGATTGGTAATCCCAAACTTGATGTAACAGATATTGAAGCGGTTGCAAAGATTGCACATGCACATAATATTCCACTCATTATTGATAATACGGTAGCTACCCCATATCTGATTAAACCAATTGAATTGGGAGCAGATGTAGTAGTCAATTCATCATCAAAGTATATGAACGGACACAGCAATTCCATCAGTGGAATTCTTACATGGAGTGGTAAATTCGAGTGGGATTATAATAAGTATCCGGGTCTTTTACCTTATAAAAAATTTGGCGCTATGTCATATGTAGTCAAGTTAAGAAATGGTTTGTTCCGTAACACCGGTGGATGTCTTTCTCCACAGAATGCCTTTTACAATACATTAGGACTTGAGACCCTGGGGCTTAGAATGGATAGGGAATGCAGCAACGCGTTAGCACTTGCAGAATTTCTCGAAAAGGATATGGGGCTTACCGTTAATTATCCGGGACTGGAAAGCAGCCCATATCATGAACTGTCAGGCAGGTTATTTAAACGTGGTTACGGAGCAATAGTTACCGTTCGTGTAGGTTCAAAGGAAAAGGCATTTAAGATAATTAATGCATTGAAGATTCCGTACATCCTGGCTAACATTGGTGATACAAAGACGTTGGTAATTCATCCTGAATCAACTATAGCAACACATTTGTCGGATAAGGAGAAACAGCAGTCGGGAGTGTTTGATGATTTAATACGAATCAGTGTTGGAATAGAAGATATTGAGGATTTAAAAGAGGATTTCAAACAGGCAATTGAAAGTGTGGAGGTATAAATATGGCAGTGGATTATGCAACCCTTAAAAAGGGAGGATTTATGAGACAGAAGCAGAAAAATAATTTTTCTCTTCGTTTAGCAGTTGTTGGAGGAACCCTTACCTCCGAAAATCTCGCAAAGATTGCAGAGGTGGCAGAAAAATATGGTGACGGATATGTTCATCTTACGTCAAGGCAGGGCGTTGAAATCCCATTCATAAAGTTAGAAGATATTGATGCTGTAAAGGAAGCATTGGCAGAGGGCGGATGCCGTCCGGGTGTTTGTGGTCCGAGAGTACGAACGGTAACAGCTTGTCAGGGCAATCAGATATGTCCGAGTGGTAATATCGATTCTTACGATATTGCTAAGAAATTAGATGAGAGATATTTCGGCAGAGAATTGCCGCATAAGTTTAAGTTTGGCGTAACAGGCTGTCGTAATAACTGCTTAAAGGCTGAAGAAAATGATGTGGGAATCAAGGGCGCAATGATTGTAAAATGGAAAAGCGAGCCATGTATTAAATGTGGTCTTTGTGCAAAAGTCTGTCGTGAGGATGCAGTTGTCATTGAGAACGGTGAGGTAAAAGTGGACTATGACAAATGTAACGCATGCGGACGTTGTGTAAAGAGTTGTCCGACGGATGCATGGGATGCAACAAGTGCATATGAGGTTTCTTTTGGCGGAACCTTTGGCAATTCCATTGAGGCAGGTTACTCACCGCTTCCGTTAATAACATCAGAAGAACAGCTATTCAGAGTGACGGATGCAGCAATTAAATTCTTTGAAGAATATGCTAATCCAAGCGAGAGATTTAAGTTCACACTTGACAGAGTGGGCAGGGATAAATTAGAGAGCGTATTAAAGGAGGCATATGATGGCTGATATTAAAGTTGATGATACAGTGGATATTACTGATGTAGTCTGCCCGGTAACATTTGTTAAGGCTAAGGTTGCATTGGAAGAATTAGAGGATGGTCAAATATTGGCCGTTCGTATGAATGATGGAGAGCCTGTTCAGAATGTTCCAAGAAGCATCAAAGAAGAAGGACATCAGATTTTAAAGCTTGAAGATAATGAAGACGGAACTTATACATTGATTGTAAAAAAGGTTGAGGAATAATATGGCATTAAGAGTAAATGAAGAAAAATTTGAAGAACTTGTTTTACAGGCTAAACTTCCGGTATTAATTGATTTTTATTCTGATACGTGTATTCCTTGTAAGAAATTGAATGGACCTCTCGGCGATATTGAAGATGATAACGAGGATAAGCTTCTGGTATACAAAGTAAATGTTAATTATGATGAAGCGCTTGCAAAAAAGTACGAAGTGGCATCTGTTCCGACTTTGGTATTGTTTAAAGATGGAGTGGAGACAGCCAGAAATGTAGGGTCTGTATCTTACGATGAAATTGACGAAATGATTTCAAGTTATTTATAAAATTTTGGAGGTATGAAGGATGTTTATTAAGGTTGCAGGAGAAAAGAAAGAATACGCAGACAAAATTACTGTAAAGGAATTAATTGAAAAGGAGAATGTAGATAATCCTGAGTATGTTACAGTAACAGTTAATGATGAATTTATTGCTCGTGAAGCATTTGAAACTACTGCTTTAAAAGAAGCAGATGAAGTAGAGTTCTTATATTTCATGGGTGGAGGTGCTAGATAATGGCATTTACAAATGAACAGTTGGAACGTTATTCCAGACATATCATATTGAAAGAGGTAGGAGTAAAGGGACAGAAGAAGTTATTAAATGCAAAGGTATTAATTATCGGAGCCGGCGGACTTGGAGCTCCTGCTGCGTTGTATCTTGCTGCAGCAGGTGTTGGAACAATCGGCATTGTAGATGCGGATGAGGTAGACTTGTCAAATCTGCAGCGTCAGGTTATTCATTCTACTAATGACCTTGGCAAGGCCAAAGTAAAGTCGGCTAAGGAGTCGATGGAAGCTATTAATCCGGATGTAACGGTTAAGACATATCGTATGTTTGTTGACTCTACTAATATTATGGATTTAATTTCAGAGTATGACTTTATACTTGACGGAACGGATAATTTCCCGGCTAAGTTCTTAATTAACGATGCCTGCGTAATGGCCGGCAAGCCATTTTGCCATGCTGGTATTATACGATTCCAGGGACAGCTTATGACTTATGTTCCGGGAGAAGGACCTTGCTACAGATGTGTATTCAAAAATCCACCTCCAAAGGATGCTGTTCCGACATGTAAGCAGGCTGGCGTCATAGGAGCTATGGCAGGTGTTATCGGATGCCTGCAGGCTATGGAAGCTATTAAGTATATTATAGGTCAGGGAGATTTATTAACAGGAAGACTTATGACATATGATTCGCTTAAGATGAATTTTAGAACTATTAAGGTACCAAGGGATTGTAATTGTGCAATTTGTTCTGAACACAGAACAATTACGCAGCTGATTGATTACGAACAGACAGAATGTGATATGAAGCATTAAGGAGGTAGCTAAGTGGCAGCAATTATTGTTCCATATCCGGAAACGGGAGAAACTGTTACAATCAAAAAAGAAGATTATGAAATAATGCTGAAGCATTGCATGGAAGGTGTTCCGGAGGAGTCCTGCGGTTTAATTGCCGGACATAAGGATGGAAATAATAACATCATTGAAAAGATTTATCTGCTTACTAACATAGACCATTCAAATGAACATTTTACTATGGACCCAAAAGAGCAGTTGTCCGCATTAAAGGATGCCAGAGCAAATAATCTTACAATGCTTGGCAATTTCCATTCCCACCCGGAGTCTCCATCCAGACCATCGGAAGAAGATAAGAAATTAGCATATGATACTAATGCAGTATATATGATTTTATCGTTAATGGAACCTGATGAGCCAATACTTCGAGGATTTCACGTAGACCGGGAGAAAAATGTTACGGTTCATAATTTAGTGATTATATAATAAAGATTATCGTGTTTAAGGGCTGTGCCTTAAGGCATAGCCCTTTTTGGGAGAAATTATATGGCATATTTTCCTTTTATGATAGATATAGAAAATGCGGACTGCCTGATTGTTGGAGGAGGGAAAATTGCATATAGGAAGGTAATGGATTTGCTTCAGTTTAAGGCAAAGGTTACTGTAGTAGCTCCTAAAGTATGTAACGAGCTTACGAATATATCGCAGCTTACAATTCTTAGAAAAGAATATGAAACAGATGATATTTCAGGAAGATTTTTGGTGATTGCGGCTACAGATTCCGAGTCTTTAAACCGTAAAATAGCAGATGAGTGTAAGGCACGTAATATTCTTGTAAATGCAGTAGATATTAAGGATGCGTGTTCGTTTATATTCCCTGCAATTATAAAGAAGGATAATTTGGTGGTGAGCATTTCTACCGGAGGAAATTCTCCTGCAGGTGCTGCATATTTAAAGCAAAAGCTAAGTAAATCGATACCGGATAATTATGAAAAAAATATGGAATTACTTGGAAGTGTAAGGGACGAGATTGCACAGAAAATACCGGATATACTACAACGAAAAAAACTGTATTGTGCTTTATTGGAAGATGCGGCCCAAAACAAAAAAATATTAGAAAAAAGTGATGTTTATAAATATATAAAAATTATTGAATCGGAAAAATAGTATATGGGGTAGCAAGGATGTATGATATAATAGTTATTGGTAGCGGACCTGCCGGTCTGTCAGCATCTATTTATGGGATGCGGGCCGGAAGGAAGACACTTGTAATAGAAAAGGAATATGAAGGAACAGGACAAATAGCTCTCAGTAGTCAGGTTGACAATTATCTGGGATTTTATAATATAGGCGGTTATGAGTTGGGAGAACGCTTTAGGGAGCATGCTCTTAATTTAGGCGTTGAAATTAAAAATGGCACCGTGGTATCCATTGAAAAGCAGGAGGATGGATTTTCGATTGCTGTAAAGATAAGAAAAAGGGAAGAGCTTTTTAAGACTAAAAATATTATTTATTGTGCAGGGGCCAGTCACAGATTGCTGGGCGCAGAAGGAGAAAAACGATTACAGGGAAAAGGCGTTTCTTATTGTGCAACCTGTGATGGTAATTTTTTTAAAAATCAAACTGTTGCGGTTGTTGGCGGAGGCGATACTGCCTTGGACGATGCACTATATTTATCGGATATTGCCGCACACGTCACTCTTTTACACAGAAGAAATGAATTCAGAGGTTCATATACAACATTAGAAAAACTTCAAAACAAAGAAAATGTTACTATTATAACAGGTGTTAACATTATTTCCATTGAAGGAGAAAATCAGGTGGAAAGCCTGGTGTTGGATAATGGAACTACGATTGAGGTGAATGGTGTTTTTATTGCCGTTGGAATGATTCCGGAAACTTCTTTGCTTGGAGACCTGGTTGCATATGATTCATTTGGTTATGTATCTGCAGCTGAGGATTGCAGGACATCTTGTAAAGGAATATATGCAGCAGGGGATGTACGAAGTAAAAATCTAAGACAGGTTGTTACTGCAGTTGCAGACGGAGCCAATGCCGTTCAGTCAATATTGCAGGATATGTGAGGATGATATGCATTATGTAATCGGAACCAGAGGATCAAAATTAGCTTTGATTCAGGCGGAAAATGTAAAAAGCAAATTAGAGTCCGTATATAAGGACGATACATTTGAAATAAAAGTTATTCAAACTACAGGCGATAAAAATCCGGAACGTGCATTGGAGTCTATCGGAACGAAGGGAATATTTACAGAAGAAATAGAATCGCAGCTTTTGTCAGGAAGTATAGCGCTTGCAGTACATTCCATGAAGGATATGCCCGGTGAAATCAATGAAAATCTGACATTTGCAAAGGCTTGGGATAGAGAAGATGCGAGAGATGTTTTGATTCTGAATGGTGCCAAAGCTCTTGATGAGCTCAGACATGGTGCGGTTATTGGAACAGGAAGCAAACGAAGGGCTTTTCAGTTAAAAAAACTTAGACCGGATATCAATATCGTAAATATTCGTGGAAATGTTGATACAAGAATAAAAAAACTTCATGATCCTAAAGAGGGTTTAGATGGTATAATTATTGCAGCAGCAGGTATAAAAAGATTGAAACGTGAAGACGAAATAACGGCATACCTGTCCTGTGATATGATGATTCCGGCTCCTGCCCAGGGGATACTGGCTATTGAGATTAGAAAAGATAACACGGAATTATTAGATAAATTAAATTATTTTTCAAATGAGGAAGCTGACACTGCCGTGAGATTGGAACGGCAGTTTTTAAAGGAGATTGGCGGAGACTGTCATTATCCGATAGGTGCATATTATGATGGCACAGGTATGTTTTATGCATTGTTTGGAAAAGAGGATGGCAGTAAGATAGCCAGTGTAAAGCGGAATGTGAATGCAGACGACAATATAGAAGAGTTGATACAGGATGTTGTCCGACAAATCAAAGGACAACTTGATGAGGAATAGAATATGAGTGGAAAAGTAGTATTAATAGGAGCAGGTCCGGGTGATCCTCTTCTTTTGACACTTAGAGGAAAAGAATATATTAGTCAGGCGGATTGTATTGTGTATGATCGGCTGGCAAATAGTGAACTTTTGGCATATGCACCTAAAACGTGTGATTTGATTTATGTGGGGAAAGAAAATCATCATCATACGATGAAACAGGAGGATATTAATAAATTACTTGCAAAGCAGGCAGAACAATATAAATTGGTTGTTCGACTAAAGGGAGGAGATTCTTATGTGTTTGGCAGGGGCGGAGAGGAGGCCCTTTTTTTAAAGCAAAAAGGTATTGAGCTTGAAGTGGTTCCGGGAATAAGTTCTGTTATCGCTACTTTGGAGGATGCAGGTATTCCAATCACACATAGGGGGTTGTCAAAGGGCTTTCAGGTAGTTACTGCTCATAGCAGAAAAGATACATCAGCAGATATCAACTATAATGAAATGTTAGATGATGATATAACGTATCTTTATTTGATGGGTCTGGCTCATGTAGAAGAAATAGCAAAAAGGCTTATAGCAGCGGGAAAAGCAGAAAATACCCCTGTTGCCGTGATTTCTAACGGAACAACGGCAAGGCAAAAAAAAGTCATAGGAAATCTTGGAAATATCTCATCCTTAGTACAAAGTGCAGATTTGCCTTCTCCTGCGATTATTGTGGTTGGAAAGGTAGTTACCCTGGCTAATGAGCTTGATTTTTTTGAAAAAAGACCTCTTTTTGGAAAGAAGTATATTGTTCCATTCATTGAAGGCTTTGGTTTTACATATCATCAGGGAATTGTACCCTCGAGAATAAAGAATCATTTTGATTCTGAACTTGGGATGAAGCTTAGAGAGCTTGGCGCTGAAATATTATCTGTTAAAGTCGGAGCAATTCATCCGGTAAAAATTCCAAAGCAAGAGCTTTTACAAAGTATATCCGCTGACTACATAGTATTCACAAGCCAGAACGGAGTAAATGCTTTTTTATGGAATTTGAAAGAATATGGGTTAGATGTCAGAAAAATTGGAAATGCAAAGCTTGCGGTGGTAGGAAAGAAGACGGGAGAGGCCTTATCAAAGGCTGCTTTGCAGGCGGACATTATTCCTGAAATCCAAAATGGAAATGAACTTTGCACAGCACTAATCGCTGATATTGAACAAAATTATACCGGGAAGGAAGATGTGTCAATTACATTTTATGGCGCTCTGAATTCTAATGAAGAGTTAAAGATGGGACTGCAGTCATTATATAACTACAAAAAAATAGTCTGCTACGAAAATTGTGAGGAACAGGGGACACAAAATCTGTATGAGGAAATTGATTGGAAAAACTATGATGGTATTTTCTTTACCAGTGGTTCTGCTGTGAAGCGTATGAAAAAAATCTCAGCGGGAGTATTCCCTGATAATATATATTCTATAGGTCCAAAATGTTCTGAAGTGATTGAATCGGAGATTGGTCAGATATATAGAGAGGCAAAGACTTCGGATTATACTGGATTAATAGAACTAGTTAAATAAATATAAATATCATAAGAGGAAAAGCTATGAATAGAATGAGAAGATTACGAAAAAGTGAAAATATACGAAGTCTGGTTAGAGAAAACCGTTTATCTGCAGATCAGCTTATTTATCCGATTTTTGTTACCGCCGAAAAGGGCGTGAAAAAAGCGGTGGAATCCATGCCCGGAATATATCAGTTTTCACTGGAAAGATTATTGGAGGAAGTGAAAACAGCCGTAGATTTAGGCATACATACATTTTTACTGTTTGGAATTCCTGAGCACAAGGATGAAGTGGGAAGCGAAGCCTATAAGGAGGATGGAATTATTCCGCAGGCAATTAGATTAATAAAAGAAAAATATCAGGATGTTGTTATTATTGCAGATGTATGTCTTTGTGAGTATACGTCCCATGGTCACTGCGGACTTATCCGTGGCGATGAGATATTAAATGATGAAACACTGCCGCTGCTTGCCAAGGCTTCAGTCTGTTATGCCAAAGCCGGCGCGGATATTATTGCACCCAGTGATATGATGGATTTGCGTGTAGCTGCTATTCGGGAAGCACTTGATAAGGAAGGCTTTATTAATATTCCGATTTTGGCATATAGCGCTAAATTTGCATCCGGCTACTATGGACCATTCAGAGATGCGGCACATTCTGCTCCGGGCTTCGGAGACCGCAAGAGCTACCAAATGGATCCTGCCAATGGAAAAGAGGCACTTAGAGAAGTACAGGAGGATATTAAGGAGGGTGCAGATTTTATTATCGCAAAGCCGGCTTTAGCATACATGGATGTTATCAAGGAGATTTCTTTAAATTTCAATATCCCTATTATTGCGTATAATGTAAGCGGTGAATATGCTATGGTAAAAGCAGCTGCGGGTAATGGTTGGATTGATGAGAAAAAAATTGTTATGGAAAATATGATTGGTCTTATAAGAGCCGGTGCAACTGCAATTATTACTTATCATGCGCTTGATGTAGCTCGATGGCTGAAGGGATAAAAATATGACTTTGATAGATTCAAATGATGTCTGGCTTTTGCTGCTGGTTATGTTTGGAACGGTGGCACTTGGCGTTTGGCTGGAAAGTAAATTTAAATGGGCTGCCAAAGTTTCTGCGCTTGTCATTATTCTATTGCTTGCTATTGTATTTTCAAATGTTTTATTGATTCCAAACAGTGCACCTGTTTACGATTTTGTGTGGGATTACTTTCTGCCGCTATCCCTGCCGTTAATGCTGTTAAAAGCGGATATCAGAAAAATATTTAAGGAATCCGGTCAGCTGATGATTGCTTTTATTATCGGAGCAATAGGAACCGTAGTGGGAACTATCGTGTCATATCTGATATTTTCTGGAGTTATAGAGGAAATCGGCGGGCTTGCTGCTATGATGACAGGAACCTACATTGGTGGAAGTGTTAACCTGGCAGTGCTTGCTTTGGCATTTGATGTGTCAGAAAATACGGTTTCAGCAGCCACGATTGCAGATAATCTTAATATGGCTATTTATTTTATGATTTTGTTTGCCATTCCCGTAAAGACTAAAATAGCCTCACAAGAACCTGTGACAAAAAAGACGGAGAAGAAAACAAAGCCGACATTATCTGTTAAGGACATTTCTATAGGAATTGCCATATCGGTTTTTATTGTTGAAATTTCTGATATAATTTCAACATTTTTCTCGGATATCATTTCTTCAAATAATGGCTTTCTTTTTGCAATGCAGACTATGCTTGGGAATCGTTATTTATGGATTACAACATTTACGGTTGCAGCGGCAACCATATTTGGAAAAAAATTTGAAAAATTAGAAGGCTTACAGGAAATAGGAACATTTTTAATATATTGCTTTATCTTTGTAATAGGAGCACCCGCGTCTGTTTCTGAGATTATAAAGAATTCACCGCTTATGCTGTTGTTTGCACTTGTAATAGTAGCATTTAATATGCTGTTCACATTTCTTTTCGGCTCAATTTTTAAAATGGATGGACGAATGTTGATTATTGCTTCCAATGCAAATGTCGGAGGACCTACAACAGCAGCCAGTATGGCTGTTGCCAAGGGCTGGGATGATTTGGTGGGGCCTGCACTGTTAATAGGCTGTTTTGGTTATGTAATTGGAAACTATCTGGGTATTATTGTTGGAAATGCATTGATGTAGAAAATTTATTAATAAGCCCCTTTTTCTTATATATATATTTATGATATACTATACGCATAACTGAGTAATGCAATCAACTATAATTACAAAGCAAAGAAAGGAGCATATTGAATATGAGAAATGCAAATGAACCGGGTAGAC